>JAOULU010000266.1 GCA_029881855.1 Nitrosomonas sp.
TCACAATCACTATCCGAGCAAAATTAATAGCCCGCATCGTCCAGCTTTTTTTGCCAGGGCCTGGCGACATGATGCAGGACCGTTTTAATACCGACCGAGTTATATTCTTTGCCATTGACGGGATAGTGGTATTTCTTAGGAAGATTAGGGTTAGGTCCACAACATTCAGTCATAACATTCTCCGCAGTTGTTACCTAAAACAATTAATGATGGGCCTTATAATCAAATATTAGGATAATTTCTTTTCATGTTCCATGAATGATTCATCTCAAACGGTTTCTATTGATCGTCTGAACTGGTTTGTCAGGTTCTTCGGTCTGACATTTGTTATTCGAATGGACTGGCAGCCATTAAATTTGGCAAAGCGATGTACTGTTTTGCTAAAGCGAGGCAAAAATTCATCGAGATCAATATCTTTAGTCTCAAGGTAAAAATTAGACAATTCAAAATCACCGACCTTTCGGTGTGCCTTGCAGTCCACTCTGCCGACAAACTTGTCTTTATATAAGATAGGCAAACAAAAATACCCAAATTGTCGTTTTTCTTTTGGTGTGTAACATTCAAGCCTGTAATCAAAGTCAAATAATTGTTCAACGCGATCACGATGGATAATTGCGTTATCAAAGGGCGATAATAGCCGCACATTGGTAGTTGGTTTTTTTACTTTCGTGTCAAGAATATCCTGCGTTGTATATATTGGCGGCATCCCCTCTACGGTACACTCAACAAGTGAGCCTTGTTCCATTCTTTGTTGTAGCGTTGTCTTAAGTGCGTTTCGTAATTGCTCACCACGCCTTAAATGCGTCAACTGCTTCATGGTGGTAAATCCGTGTGCACCTATCGACACATTCACCAGATACTCAGAAAGTTCTAAGCATGATGGCTCACGGGTATCCGTTTCATCGGGCAAGACTCTTTCTGTGAGGTCATAGATTTTCTCCATGCCATCACGATCGGTGATCATTAGATCGCCTTGCATAAAGAGTCGAATTAAGGCGCTTTTAGCCGGTTTCCAGTTCCACCATTTTGCACACCCCTTTTTAGTCGACTCAAAATCCCGTGCCTTGAGTGGCCCATCAATACGTATTCGATCAATCACATGCTTAATGTATTTGGTCTCCGCATTATAATACGGTGACTCCCCGCGTCTTATTGAAGACATTTGTGGTAAAACAAAACGGTAACTGCTCATCGGCAAATAGGATGCCGCGTGAAACCAATATTCGAAGGCACTTCGCTCACGGACTAACTGTTGCAGGTAATTCGGTTGATAATCAGGGATACGTGTCCAGAATGTATGATGATGGGCGCGCTCAATAACCGAAAGCGTATCGATTTGAATATAGCCTAACTGCTCTAACACTTGCTGAGCGGCCTGGCTGCCCTTACCAAAAGGTCGCTCTGTAGTTAATCCCTGATGATGTAATGCGATATGGCGTAATTTTTTATTCATCTGATAACTTATTACTTCATAACCTGTAGGGCGGATTAGCGATAGCGTAATCCGCCGTATGTTGAACCCCACCACGAATCATCAATATGAAACAGTAGTAATATATTAAGCACATAAGCTCTGATTTGTTTAGCTTATTCATGCGGCGGATTACGCTCGGCAACTGCTCCATGCGTTGCTCTACCTCCTGCATCCATGCAGTCGTCCGCTAATCCGCCCTACGGTTTTACAGATTTATTCCGGGTTACGTGTTAAAGGATACCCTTCGGTAACTGAAGCAATCTGTTTGTGCACAGTATGTTCTCGAGATTGCCGCGTCAACACGAAAAAATAGCTATTTTTCCGTGTTTCCTCGCAATGACACGCGAGTCAAATTTTGTGGGGATACCTCAGACTCTGACCCCATTTAATTCGGGATTGAATAAAAAATTAGTAGCCAAAAAATGTTTTGGCTACTAAACAGGTATCTGCTCCCTGTGCAAGTTACTTATATCAGAAAGAGTATGTTATACCCGCCGACATAGAACCAATAGAGTCTTCGCTATCAACATAATAAGTGGCATATTCAAGATTAATTGCCATCGCTTTTCCAATATTGATATCCACACCGGCACCATAAGAGAGACTTGTATCGCTCTCAGTCGTTGTCGAGTTCAAGCCCGGAAACGCGGGTACTTCAACTGAAAAAACAAACTCAGTTTGAGTTACACCGGCAAAGCCATATAGCTTAAACGCATTCCCAACTGGCAGATGTCCTGTCGCATAAAGTCCCATTATTTGATCAATCTCAAATGTGGAGTTAAAACTAAATCCGGATACCGTGCCACTTACTGAGTCATCCCCGGTACCTGTACCAAACCTTGCCTCCACGGATAGATTCTGCATAACTGACATCCCAAAGCGGCCAACAACCATGCCAACATCATAATTACCTATGTCTGTTTCAAATGACGTCGCGGCATATTGAACACCGACATAAGTCCCACTACTGGCTGCATTCGCAGTAGCAATGGAACCGAATAAACCGGTGAACAGGATCATGATTATTCCAATATATTTTTCTCTCATTTGTACATCTCCATTAGAGCATTAACACAAATAATATATGTGCATAATTTATGCCCGTTTATTTTTTGCTGCCTTTTCGGTTTATTTGTACATAAAAAGAGGCAAATTAGCCCCAAGCACCCCTACCCAGGAAACCACAAACACCTGTTAATTCAAAAGGTTGAATTTACTACCATGGATGCACAATGACTGGGGCTGAAAGCACCTGACCTGATAAGAA
>JAOULU010000267.1 GCA_029881855.1 Nitrosomonas sp.
TTGTCAGGAGGCATGAAGCGCCGTGTTTTAGTGGCACAATCATTGGTACATAAACCGCCTGTGATTATATTGGATGAGCCAACAGCGGGCGTGGATGTAGAATTGCGCCAGACGCTTTGGGACTTTATCCAACAACTCAATACACAAGGTCACACCATTGTCCTAACCACGCATTATTTACAAGAAGCAGAAACCTTGTGCAGTCGTGTGGCGATGTTAAAACAAGGCAAAATTGTTGCATTAGAGAGTATGCAAAATTTGATTAGTAGTGGCTGTGTTTCGGCTGGCTATACTGTGCGCTTAAAATTGCCGTCAGAAATTAAGACACTGCCCAGTATTTTGCAGAACCTATTGATAGGGTATAACAATGGCCTGCATGATCTGAAAATTGATCACTATAGCCAAATTGAGTCAATCCTAATGGCGCTGCGTCAAGCTGATATTGCAGTTCTAGAAATGCAATTACTGCAGCCAGATTTGGAAGATGTCTTTGTAAAAATAATGCATGGCAATGAATAGGCTAGAGAATGCGATGATAGGTTTCTTAACGCTGCTTTATAAAGAATTTGTACGGTTCTGGAAGGTCGGTTTCCAAACTATTTTAGCGCCTATCATCTCGACGCTACTTTATTTATTGGTCTTCTATCACATTCTTGACGCAAAAATTGAAGTGTATCCTGATGTGGCCTATACGATATTCTTGATTCCTGGTTTAGTGATGATGGCCGTAATACAGAATGCTTTTGCTAACGCATCATCCAGCATGATTCAATCAAAAGTGAGCGGAAATATCATCTTTATTCTATTGTCGCCATTATCATACCGAGAAATATTTTTTGCGTATATTCTGGCATCAATCGCACGTGGTTTTCTGGTGGGTGCAGGTGTATATTTAGTGGCGATGATATTCTTTGAACTCCCAATACAACTCCCCTTATGGGCGCTGCTGTTCGTCATGATGGGCAGTGGTTTATTAGGCGCACTGGGTGTTATCGCAGGAATTTGGGCAGAGAAATTTGACCAATTGGCTGCGTTCCAGAATTTTATTATTATGCCGCTGACATTTTTATCGGGTGTTTTTTACTCTATTCATTCATTGCCTTCAGTCTGGCAGACGGTGTCACACTTCAATCCATTTTTTTATATGATTGATGGCTTCCGTTATGGTTTTTTTGGCGTGTCTGATATCTCACCATATGTTAGCTTAACAATTGTGACAGCTTGTTTTGTGGCGGTGTCGATGTTTGCGATTCACGTACTGAAATCCGGTTACAAATTAAGATATTAAGGAGATTAAATTGATTACAGCAGAATATATTCAAAATCACATAGAAACAAACTTACCTTGTGAAATGGTCCGCGTTGAAGGTGATGATGGTCACCATTTTAATGCGGTCATCGTGAGTGCTGAATTTCAGGGTAAAAATATGGTGCAACAGCACCAATTGGTTTATAAAGCGCTGGGCGACAAAATGAAACAAGAAATACATGCCCTGTCGATGAAGACGTATACACCCGAGCAGTGGGCTGAGCAGGGGTAGTGTGAGGGGATTGTGTTTTAACTCAATATAGGGTGAATTCTTCAAACCAAAGAGTGATTAGATTTTGTGTCCCAGAACCCAGTAAATTACTAAAAGAAATGCGCCGTTCTGACCCAACAACGGAGTTTGGAAAACCGGAGCCATTAAAGTGCAATCTATCTGGTCTATGGTCTAAATGAATCTCTCAAAAAGATCGTCTCGTGTACAAATTTGACGACAATTACATATATATCTTTGCTATTGGCGGGTACTATGATCAACGTCAAATTCAACAAACTCAAAGGGTCAGTTAAATTGATCTATCACCTTATTTGAGATTGTATTAACTGGATTGATGTGGGCGTGTGGGTAGTGCGGCTCACGCTTTTGAAACGTCAGAATAGATGGATTCTGAATCACGCCGCCATCAATATTTATAGCCCGTTGAATGGTCTCATTTTGCTGCCAACTATCACGGCCCGCCATCACAGTCGGTAAATAGACGATGAGAGCGGCAGAGATTGAGCGCGACGCACTTTCCCATAGATAGCTTGGAGTATGATCCACAGCGTAGTAATCTACCGTTTCATATTTAAACATTGGATTCTTGAATGAGGTTGGTTTAGCAAAAAAGAATCCCATGCCCTCATCGCAACTGACATCAATAATCAGGCTGTGTGGCCTGAGGCATGAACTCTCCGCTTCGGTCACAAAGTGGGTGGGGTTTTCCGTTTCTTGAAAGGTTCCGTTTATGATGATATCTGCTTCACTGATCAAGTCAGTCAACGGCCGCTCAGTTCCATCGTGTTCAACCACCAACATGCGTGCCTCGCCTTCATTGCCAGACCGAAGCCGGACATAGTGACAATCAAGCACCTCTTCACGTACCTCGTGGTCGGGGCGCTGAATGCAGATTGTGATATCTCTAAACCCATGCGCTTTGAGGGCGTATATCGCCCCACGGCTGACTGCACCAAAGCTGAAGAGGATCGTTTTGCGTTGGTTACCGTAGTGCCCATCGATACCTTTAAGTTGTAAAGCATGTAATACTGCGCAATAGCCAGCCATTTCGTTGTTCTTATAGAACGTGTGGCGGCCAGTCTGACCGTGAGGAGTCCAAACAAACATTTCCTCAAAGGCAATGAGCGTCAGCTTACGATCAAGTGCAGCTTGGGTGATATCCCGTTGCTGTACACAAT
>JAOULU010000268.1 GCA_029881855.1 Nitrosomonas sp.
CAGGCAACTTAAGGTGATGAAAGCTAGTAGGTTTACCTTTCTCAAGGTTTCTTTTGACAGCTCGCTTAATCGCAGTTTGCCCCCAGTTATAAGCGGCAATAGCAATTTCCCAGCTATCAAATCTTTGATGCAGAAATTGCAAGTAATCCAGCGCAGCATTTGTACCTGCTATCACATCTCGTCGATCATCATGCCACGCGTTTTGTGTTAAGCCAAAACTTTTTCCTGTCGCCGGAATAAATTGCCACAGACCAACTGCACTACTTGCTGACTTAGCACTAGGATCAAAAGCGCTTTCAACGATGGGTAATAAAGCAATTTCGGCAGGCATACCACGACGTTCAATTTCTTCTATAATGAAAAATAAATAACGCTCTCCACGCTCGAGAATCCGGTAGAAATTTTGTGGATGCTGAACATACGAGTCCTCAATATCATGCACTGCTTTTGTGTTAGGAACCTTCAAGGCGAAGCCACCGCGAATACGATCCCATAGATCACCAGGATACTGAGACTCATTAGAAGCTACATTTGTTGCCGCACCTATATTGGTAGCCGTTAATATACCTACCCATAGAAACAGTAAGCAGAATAAAATATGCGATGATTTTATGATAATTCCCATAGATTTTTATATCTATATGATATCTTTCGGTTTACGACTCAAACAATTCTAACTAAAGCTATCATTTGAAAAAAGACTAATTATAGACATTAAATACAAATAATCACAAAAATACTCTAAAAACAACAGTCTTGTTATAACAATAACAAATGAAGATAAGTGAATACTTTAATTCAATGTAACTTACAATTTGTTGATATTTTCAGTCTTGACACAGACAACCCTATGCCAACTGACATATTGATTTGCCTTCTTATTTACGTGTATTTGATTGGATATCAAATTCTTGCAACTGAACCAAAGGCTGTGGTTCCCATCCTTTTTTTCGATGCTCAGCAGTAACATTTGTAAAAATACCACCTCGCACATAAAAACGAGAAATTAAACGAATATATCTAGGGTTTAGCGCCTTAACGAGATCATCAAGAATTTGGTTTGTTACCGCTTCGTGAAATGCGTTTTGATCTCTATAAGTCCACATATAGAGCTTAAGACTTTTAAGTTCTATACATTTTGTATCGGGAATATAGTCTAGAATCAATGTCGCAAAATCAGGCTGTCCAGTTTTAGGGCACAAACATGTAAATTCTGGTATTTCCATATGTATTTGATAATCCCTTTTAACCACGGGATTAGGGAAAGTTTCTAGTTCCTTTGTTGCTTGAGTCGACATCTTCATTCTCATATTTTAATTTTTTCAGTTACAATAATGATATACAGTTTCACAGTCATCACTTCAAGAGGGATCAAGTTTTAATTTGAGAAAAAATCTGATTGTTAAAATCTATTTTTTTACTCAAAATTGATATCTGTTTGATTCTATTATAACCGTTGATCTGTTAATCAAAAAATTGCGTCTAGCCAATATAAAACTTGCGGGCTTCAAATCTTTTGTTGAGCCAACTGTAATTCCAGTATCAAGTGATCTCGTCGGCGTGGTTGGGCCGAATGGCTGCGGCAAATCAAATGTCATTGACGCAGTTCGCTGGGTTCTTGGTGAATCTAAAGCATCTGCCCTGCGCGGCGGCTCGATGCAGGATGTTATCTTTGGCGGATCAACCAGCAGAAAACCCTTAAATCGCGCCAGCGTTGAGCTTGTTTTTGACAATAGTGCGAGCAAAGTTCAGGGACAGTGGTCAAGTTATACTGATATCTCTATAAAGCGTGTGCTGCAACGTGATGGCAGTTCAAACTATTACATTAATAATATCCATGTTAGGCGACGTGACATTGCGGATATTTTTCTTGGTACAGGTGTCAGTGGTCGTGGTTATGCCATTATTGAACAAGGTATGATCTCGCGTATCATTGAAGCAAAACCCCTAGAATTAAGAACTTTCCTCGAAGAAGCTGCTGGCATCTCAAAGTATCGAGAGCGCAGACATGAAACAGCATTACGCCTAACTGACACACGCAAGAACCTTACCCGCTTGGAAGATATTTACCAAGAATTAAAAACACAACAACTACATCTAGAGGCGCAAGCTAAAATTGCTACCCAATTTCAATCTCTTGACTCACAGCTACAAACAACCCAACAAGTCTTATGGTTACAAAATAAGCAACAAGCAACAAAACAACGCCTGACTGCAGAAAAAGACATACAGAAACTGAAAGTAGATATTGAAGCCAAGACCGCGCTCGTACACACCATAGAACAACAGTTAATCGAAACACGTACTCAGGAGCACAACCATAGAGAACACTTAAATGATATACAGGGACTACTTTACGCAGCAAATGCCGAAACCGGACGTTTAGAACAAGAAATTCAGCATACCCGCGAAAACAACAACCGTCTGTCACAGCAACTATCAGATACCGAACAACAATTAAACAATAATACTCAGCAAGAAAAGAGTTTGGCTGACCTGTTATTACATTGGCGCAAGGAAAGCAACCTAGCTAACGCGCAACATGAGTACAACACAAAGAAAAGCAAAATAGAGCTTGAAAAATTACCTGGAGTAGAAAGTAATTTCTCCAAATGCCAAGATACATTAAATACTTATCGGCGCGATCTTATGTCAGCTGAGCAAGCATGCCAACTAGAAGAAAGTCACATCACACATGCTGATAAGGTTATTCAAC
>JAOULU010000029.1 GCA_029881855.1 Nitrosomonas sp.
AATGTTTTTGGAGATCTTCAAAGCACTGCGAGATCTCATTGTCACTGGTTACATCGCAGGGGAATAATAGATTGCTATTAAAGTCAGCGGCAAGTTTTTCAACGCGTTCACGTAGATCTTCTCCTTGATAAGTAAAGGCGAGAGAAGCGCCCTCACGTTGCATTGCTTTGGCAATACCATAGGCAATTGAACGGTTGCTGAGTAAGCCTGTAATGAGTACGCGTTTATTAGTGAGAAACCCCATGAAATTTCCTTGTAAAATTTTAATTATTGATGAATTATAGCTGATGCATGGCAGTACGTGGAGAAGCGCGTAGGTGACAACATGATTTTAAGGTTGTTTTATCACAAATGGATTATTTCCGATAAACTATACATGCAATGAAAATAGATGCTAGAACACTGGGGTTTTTGATTTTATACGCTGCCCTGCTATTCGGGTGTAGTGAAACGAGTTGGAATAGTCCCTACCAAGCCGAAGATGCGAGAGAAAACATTCTTTATAACGTATTTTCAGAGCGCCCTAAGCACTTAGACCCAGTACAATCATATAGCAGTAATGAGATTCAATTTACCGCGCAAATATACCAGCCACCGTTACAGTATCATTATTTAAAACGGCCTTTTATGTTGATTCCATCGACCGCTGTCAAAATGCCGTCGGTATTGTATTTTGATCATAATGGAAATCAATTACTGAATCATACGCGGGCCGAAGAAATTGCCTATAGTATTTATGAAATTTCAATTAAGCCGGGCATCTTGTATCAGCCTCATCCTGCATTTGCAGTCAATGAACACGGTCAATGGTTGTATCATAAATTAGATGAAGAAGAATCGTTATCAGTTAATAAGCTTTCTGATTTCTTGCATACAGGGACACGTGAATTAACTGCGGCAGATTATGTTTATCAGATTAAGCGTCTAGCTCACCCCAATGTGCATTCACCGATATATGGGCTTATGGCGGATTATATCGTGGGTCTTAACAAATACGCTGATGTGTTGAAAAAAGCTAGAGACGCACTCCAAGAAGGCGAGTTCTATTTGGATCTGGATAAATATGTATTAGAAGGTGCACAAGTTATAGACAGGTATACCTATCAAGTAAAGATTAACGGTAAATATCCACAGTTTAATTATTGGTTGGCGATGCCTTTTTTTGCACCTATTCCCCGGGAAGCAGATATTTTTTATTCGCAAAAAAAATTAATAGATAAGAATATAACGTTGGATTTTTACCCGGTGGGAACGGGGCCTTATATGTTGACAGATGACAACCCAAATTTGAGAATGGTATTAGAAAGAAACCCTAATTTTCATGATGAATTCTACCCGTCTGAGGGTATGCCTGGTGATAAAGAAAATGGATTGTTAGATGATGCGGGAAAACCACTACCATTTATAGATAAAGTGATTTTTACACGTGAGAAAGAGAGTATCCCGCACTGGAACAAGTTTTTACAGGGGTATTATGATACTTCCGGGATAGGTTCGGATAGTTTTGATCAGGCAGTGCAACTGGTTGGGCAGGGGGAGGCGGTGGTTACCGATGTAATGGCAGAACAAGGGATACGTTTGGAAACGGCTGTGGCAGTGTCTACTTATTATATGGGTTTTAATATGTTGGACCCAGTTATTGGGTGGGGCGATGAACAATCACGTGAATCTGCAAGAAAGTTGAGGCAGGCAATTTCTATAGCGGTTGATTATGAAGAGTTTATATCTATTTTTGCAAATGGTCGAGGAATTCCAGCACAGAGTCCATTGCCACCAGGTATTCCTGGTTATCGTGATGGGAAAGAAGGTGTTAATTCTGTGGTATATGATTGGGTAGATGGTGAACCACAACGGAAATCAATCGAAGTTGCCAAAGCGCTGCTTGCAGAGGCAGGGTATCCTAATGGTACAGATCAAGAAACGGGTGCGCCTTTAGTGTTATATTTTGATGTAACGGCTCGCAGTTCAGAGGACAGGTCTAGACAGGATTGGATGCGCAAACAATTCGAGAAATTGAATATCCAATTGGTTGTCAGGAGTACGGATTATAATCGCTTCCAGGACAAGATTCGTAAGGGGAATGCGCAGATTTTTGAGTGGGGCTGGCATGCTGATTATCCGGATGCTGAAAATTTCTTATTTTTATTGCATGGGCCACAGCGTAAAGTTGGAAATAACAGTGGAAATTCAGCAAACAATGCGGCTAACTATGATAGTGCAGAATACAATCAATTGTTTGAGCAAATGAAAAATATGGAGAATGGTCCAGAGCGCCAGCAGATTATTGATGAAATGATTGATATTCTACGTAATGATGCACCTTGGTTGTGGGGGTATCATCCCAAAAATTATGGGCTATATCATGCGTGGTACCAAAATATTAAACCCAATAGAATGTCAAATAATAACATCAAGTACTATAAAATTGACGCTGCATTAAGAGAGCGGCAACGAAAAGAGTGGAATGAGCCTGTGTTATGGCCATTGGCTTTGATTATTCTTGTCTTGGGTTTAAGTTTTGTACCGGCTATTACAGGTTTTCGTCGGCGTGAAAGTAGTACGGGTGTTAGGGTGATTTCTTAATGCATTTTTGGAATTTATAAATTGAGATGCTGAGCTATATTGTAAGACGCATTCTCTATGCGATACCGATTTTAATAGGTGTCAATCTTGTTACATTCGCCCTATTTTTTGTGGTGAATACACCGGATGATATGGCGCGTATGCAGTTAGGGATCAAATATGTAACGCCTGAAGCTATAGAAAAATGGAAGCATGATCGTGGTTATGACAAGCCTCTAGTTTTCAATAAAGCAGAGCAGAATTTGGATCAAATAACTAATACAATCTTCTTTGAGAAATCGATGGCAATGTTTGTGTTTGATTTTGGTCGTGCAGATGATGGGAGCGATATTGGGCAAGAAATTAAATCGCGTATGATGCCAAGTTTGGCCATTGCTTTGCCAGTATTTGTTTTAGGGTTGATGATTTATATCACTTTTGCGTTACTCTTGGTTTTCTTTCGTGCAACGTATATTGATTTCTGGGGTGTAGTACTCTGTGTCGCATTAATGTCAATTTCTAGCTTGTTTTACATTATTGGGGGGCAATTTCTGATTAGTAAAATGTGGCATTTGGTGCCGATATCTGGTTATGAAGGCGGGATAAATGCGATAAAGTTTCTAATATTACCTGTGACAATTGGGTTAATAGGCAGTGCGGGTGCTAGTACACGTTGGTATCGCACAATATTTTTAGAAGAAATGGGTAAAGAATATGTACGTACAGCAAGAGCAAAAGGCTTGTCTGAGCATATCGTTTTATTTAAGCATGTCCTAAGAAATGCAATGACACCCATTCTAACAGGCGCAGTTGTCGTGATTCCTTCGCTATTTTTGGGTAGTTTACTTGTGGAGTCTTTTTTTGGTATTCCAGGGTTAGGTAGTTATACCATTGATGCAATTAATTCTCAGGATTTTCCGGTTGTGAGGGCCATGGTTTTTCTGGGCTCGGTACTTTATATTATCGGGTTAATACTGACAGATATTTCATATACGTTGGTAGACCCTAGAATCAGGCTGGCATAGAATTTTTTGTTGTGATACAAGAGTATTAAAATTACGAAAGGATTGGTAAGAAAGCTGCCTCATGGTTTAAAAGTGGCAGTAAGTTTCTTTGCTTTGTATAGTGATAGTGTCTTAGAGGTTCTGCAAAGGATTGTTATACGCAATTCAAATTCCCATTAGTAGAAAAAATTTACCGCCAGAAATAGAATAAAGACATCTCGGCTTTTTCTCATATGATTGAGGAATTAAGCCAAATCTAGTTTGACTTATTTGTGCAATGTATTCATAATCGGCGGTTTCGTTTGGAGGGGTTCCCGAGCGGTCAAAGGGATCAGACTGTAAATCTGACGGCTCAGCCTTCGAAGGTTCGAATCCTTCCCCCTCCACCAGGATCTAGGGAATCAGTAGTAGAGTTGAGTATTGAAATTTGGGGTTGGTCTGTGTTTGATGGTGTAGTTAGTGATTGGTTAAGCCCCTTTTAAAGCATGCGGGTGTAGCTCAATGGTAGAGCAGAAGCCTTCCAAGCTTACGATGAGGGTTCGATTCCCTTCACCCGCTCCAATTGGGGTTATGGGTTCTGGTGGTTTAAAAGTAGCAATTGATGCTTCTGCCCATGTAGCTCAGTGGTAGAGCACTCCCTTGGTAAGGGAGAGGTCGCCAGTTCAATTCTGGCCATGGGCTCCATTGGTTTTTATGGTTAATAGTATGGTTAAAGTACGCTAAAAGGGATAAGGTCATGGCAAAAAGTAAATTTGAGCGGTCGAAGCCACACGTAAACGTAGGCACGATTGGGCATGTGGATCATGGGAAGACGACGTTAACGGCGGCGATCACAACGATATTGACAAAAAATTATGGTGGTGAAGCGAAGAGTTATGCGCAAATTGACTCGGCACCGGAAGAGCGTACGCGTGGTATAACGATTAACACTGCGCACGTAGAATATGAGACAGAAAACCGTCACTATGCCCATGTTGACTGTCCGGGACATGCTGACTATGTGAAGAACATGATAACGGGTGCTGCCCAAATGGACGGTGCTATATTAGTTGTTTCGGCGGCGGATGGCCCGATGCCACAAACGCGTGAACACATACTATTGGCTCGTCAGGTTGGTGTTCCATATATCATTGTGTATATGAACAAAGCGGACATGGTAGATGATGCGGAATTACTAGAGCTTGTTGAGATGGAGATACGCGAGCTGCTATCTAAATATGATTTTCCGGGTGATGATACGCCAATTATTGTGGGTTCGGCATTAAAGGCATTAGAAGGCGATACGAGCGAGATAGGCGAGCCGTCAATTCAAAAATTAGCGGAAGCGTTAGATACTTACATTCCAGAGCCGGAGCGTGCAATTGATGGCGCATTCATTATGCCGGTGGAAGACGTGTTCTCTATTTCTGGTCGTGGAACTGTAGTAACGGGTCGTATCGAGCGAGGTATTATTAAGGTTGGAGAAGAGATTGAGATTGTAGGTCTCAAGCCGACGTTAAAGACGGTATGTACGGGTGTAGAGATGTTTAGGAAGCTTCTAGACCAGGGTCAATCGGGAGACAATGTAGGCGTATTATTGCGTGGCACGAAACGTGAAGAAGTTGAGCGTGGTCAAGTGTTGGCGCAGCCGGGAAGTATCTCCCCGCATACCAAGTTCACGGCGGAGATTTATGTGCTGAGTAAAGATGAAGGTGGTCGTCACACTCCATTTTTTCCTGGATATCGTCCGCAGTTTTATTTTAGGACGACTGATGTGACGGGGGCAATAGAGTTGCCGGCGGGCACGGAAATGGTCATGCCAGGAGATAATGTTTCGGTGACAGTGAATTTAATAGCACCGATTGCAATGGAAGAAGGTCTGCGTTTTGCTATCCGAGAAGGTGGTAGGACAGTGGGTGCAGGTGTCGTCGCTAAGGTTATAGAGTAGAGGTAATAAAGATTGGGATTTGTAAACTTATAAAGGTGTTTGTTAAAGAACATGATAAGTTTATGTAATTGTAAGAAATTATGTATAAAGGCCAGTAGCTCAATTGGCAGAGCGTCGGTCTCCAAAACCGAAGGTTGGGGGTTCGATGCCCTCCTGGCCTGCCAACTCTAAAATTGGTTATGCTTCTCCAGTGTTGATCATTAATAGTATGAATGCTGTGTATGCAATGTTGTAATTATAGGGTAAAAAGGATTCGTTAGACGTGAACAAAGTAAAGCTTGGGCTTGTATTCATATTCATTGTGACAGGGATTGTGGGATTCACTTATTTAAGTGAAAGTGCAATGGTTTTGCGTGTGTTGTCTGTGCTGGTGGGTCTTTTGCTGGCAGCATTTGTGGCGAGGTTCACAACTCAGGGTCAGAACTTTTTTGAATTTTGTAAAGAATCCTCTGAAGAGACCAAGAAAGTGGTTTGGCCAAATCGGAAAGAAACGTTGCAAACTTCGGCAATAGTTTTTGCTTTCGTTGTGACCATGGCGCTATTTTTATGGCTTGTCGATGCCGGGTTGATGTCAATAGTTAGGCTTTTGATGAACCAGGGTGTTTGATTATTACTCTAGAGGAAAGCATGAGTAAGAAATGGTATGTGGTTCATGCATATTCGGGATTTGAGAAAAGCGTACAACGTGCATTGATGGATCGTATTGACCGTGCTGGCATGCAAGATAAATTTGGCCAAATTTTGGTGCCAGTTGAAGAAGTTGTGGAGATGAAGAGCGGTCAAAAAAGTATTAGTGAGCGAAAATTTTTCCCTGGGTATGTGTTGGTAGAGATGGATATGTCTGATGAATCATGGCACCTCGTCAAGAGTACAGATAAGGTAACAGGTTTTGTTGGGGGTACGGCTATGAAGCCGACGCCAATTAGTCAGAAAGAAGTGGAAAATATCCTTCATCAGATACAAGAAGGTGTAGAGAAGCCTAAACCAAAAATACTTTTTGAAATGGGTGAGGCTGTACGTGTTAAAGACGGACCATTTACAGACTTTCATGGCAATGTTGAGGATGTAAATTACGATAAAAGTAAGATTAGAGTCTCGGTTTCAATTTTTGGGCGGCCTACGCCAGTTGAACTAGATTTTAATCAAGTAGAGAAGTCCTGAGTCTTAGGTTTGGTTATCTGAGCAAGTGAGTTTGAGTGTTTTATGTAACATAAATAGCGAAAGCTAAGCGGGGAGAATGGGAAATCATTCGTTAGTACCCAATAGGAGATTTAAGTGGCAAAAAAGATAGTAGGTTATATTAAGTTACAAGTACCGGCCGGCAAGGCTAATCCGAGTCCGCCAATTGGTCCAGCACTCGGTCAGCGCCAATTAAACATTATGGAGTTTTGTAAGGCATTTAATGCGGCTACTCAGAAGGTAGAGCCTGGATTGCCCGTACCTGTGGTCATTACGGCTTATGCGGACAAAAGCTTTACTTTTATAATGAAGACAACACCTGCAGCAGTTCTAATCAAAAAAGCTGCGGGTGTAAATAAAGGAAGTGCTAGGCCGCATGTTGATAAGGTTGGTAGGTTAAGTCGCAGCCAAGCTGAAGAGATTGCTAAACTAAAAATGCCTGATTTAACCGCAGCAGATATGGATGCTGCTGTGAGAACTGTTGCTGGTAGTGCTAGAAGTATGGGCATAGAAGTAGAGGGTGTATAAAGATGGCGCGAATATCAAATCGTTACAAAACAATAGCGGAAAAAGCAGATAGGAATAAAGTCTATTCGTTGGATGAAGCGCTAGGGTTGGTAAAGGAAACAGCGACTGCAAAGTTTGATGAATCGGTAGATGTGGCTGTTAACTTAGGTATTGACGCAAAGAAATCAGACCAATCTGTGCGCGGGTCCGTTGTTTTGCCGGCAGGTACCGGAAAAACAGTTCGAGTTGCCGTATTTGCGCAAGGTGATAAAGCGAAAGAAGCCGAAGAAGCAGGTGCCGATATTGTGGGTTTTGAGGATCTGGCAGCAGAAGTTAAGGCGGGTAATATTAACTTTGATGTTACTATCGCAAGCCCTGATGCAATGCGGGTTGTAGGACAGCTGGGTCAAATTTTAGGGCCGCGTAGTCTGATGCCTAACCCAAAAGTTGGTACAGTAACAGCTGATATTGCTGGTGCGGTTAAAAATGCAAAGGCAGGTCAGGTGCAATTTCGTGCTGATAAATCTGGAATCATACACTGCACGATTGGTCGTGCTTCTTTTGGTGTTGATGCGTTGAAAAAGAATCTTGTGGCACTGGTTGAAGCACTTAATAAAGCGAAACCTGCCACATCTAAAGGCGTTTATCTTAAGCGTGTATCTGTTTCTAGCACCATGGGTATTGGTGTGCGGGTGGATCAAGCTAATATAACGTAATACTAAGAACTTTGGGCTGCTGAATTCTTTTTTTGTGTTCAGTGGGTTGTCAAAGACCGCGGGGGATCTTGTAGAATCAGCAATTGAATCTTTTGCTAGGTTTTATGAGTCTTAAATACGATTGTTAATTGTTTGCGATTAGTGCCCAGCGTAGATGGTGTACCCAAAACGGGATATTTTTCCTGGTTTAAGGTCGCCAGTTTGTAGTGTTCGGAGAATGAATTTTCATTACTGAATGCTGCTTTTACTGATGGAGAATGAACCTTGAGTCTTAATCTTGATGAGAAAAAAGCAATTGTAGCTGAAGTGAGTGCTCAAGTAGCTGATGCTCAGTCTATCATTGTTGCAGAGTATCGAGGAATGGAAGCTGGTCAAATGACGCAGCTTAGAGCTAAAACGCGTGAATCAGGAATTTATTTTCGTGTTATAAAAAATTCATTGGTTCGACGAGCTGTTGCAGATACCCCATACGCGGGGCTAGCAGAGCATATGGTTGGTCCGCTTGCGTATGGAATTAGTTCCGATCCCGTTGCGGCAGCGAAAGTATTGCATGAATTTTCTAAAGATAATAAAGAATTCGTGATTAAAGCTGGTGCAATGGGTGAAAGCGTAATGTCTCTTGAAGATGTCAAGGCACTTGCTGCATTGCCAAGTCGAGAAGAATTGCTGTCCAAATTGATGGGTACCATGCAAGCCCCAATTGCCAAATTTGTTCGCACGCTTAATGAAGTACCTACAAAATTTGTGCGTGGATTGGCTGCGGTACGTGATAGCAAAGAAGCTTAAGTTTCCACTTAAATACTTGTAATTTAAATTAGAAATAACCAGGAGAAAATAATGGCTGTATCCAAAGAAGAAATTTTAGACGCAGTAGCAAACATGTCAGTACTTGATTTGTCTCAGCTAATAACTGAGATGGAAGAAAAGTTTGGTGTGTCTGCAGCTGCTGCCGCGGTTGCTGTAGCTGCGCCAGGTGCTGGTGGTGGTGATGGCGGTGGAGCTGCTGAGCAAACTGAATTCTCAGTAGTCTTAACTGCAGCAGGTGCTAGTAAAGTTAATGTTATTAAGGCAGTTAGAGCAATTACTGACTTGGGATTGAAAGAGGCTAAAGATTTGGTTGATAGTGCGCCTAAGCCAATTAAAGAAGGCATATCAAAAGAAGATGCCGAAGCAATTCAAAAACAACTGACAGATGCTGGTGCTTCTTGCGAAGTTAAATAAAATTGCAATTGAAACTCCAGGGCTGGTAAGCAATTTTATGCTACCAGCCTTTGGTATTTAGATCATCTTATGTTGTTATTGTGGGTTTCTAACTTAATTAATGATTATTTGGTCTCAATACTTTAATCCTCTGTCTTCTTCTCCTGGAGAAAATTCATGAGCTATTCGTTCACCGAGAAAAAACGTATCCGTAAAAGTTTTGCCAAACGTGCGAGCGTTTTGCCGATTCCCTTTCTTCTCGCTACTCAGCTCGAGTCATATGCATCATTCCTGCAAGAAAAGGTTGTGCCCAATAAGCGTAACAATCAGGGTTTGCAGGCTGCATTTAATTCAATCTTTCCAATTGAAAGTCATACCAAGAATGCTCGCCTAGATTTTATCAGTTATCAACTTGGTACACCGGTATTTGATGTTAAGGAGTGTCAGCAGCGTGGACTAACCTATGCATCTCCGTTGCGCGCTAAGGTGCGTCTGACGATTATGGATAAAGAAGCTTCTAAGCCTACTGTAAAAGAAGTAAAGGAACAGGAGGTCTACATGGGAGAAATTCCTTTGATGACTGACACAGGTTCTTTTGTTATCAATGGCACTGAGCGCGTAATTGTTTCGCAATTGCATCGTTCTCCTGGTGTGTTTTTTGAGCATGATAGAGGCAAAACACATTCATCTGGAAAATTATTATTTTCAGCACGTATTATTCCTTATCGTGGTTCGTGGCTGGATTTTGAATTTGACCCAAAAGATTGTCTCTTTTTCAGGATTGATCGTCGTCGTAAAATGCCTGTAACTACTTTATTGAAGGCGATTGGCTGTTCATCGGAACAAATTCTGGAAGATTTTTTTATTTTTGATTGTTTTGATTTTTCAAATAAAAATATCCAATTTGAATTAGTGCCGGAACGCTTGCGTGGCGAAGTAGCGAGTTTCGATATTCTTGATAAGAACAATGAGATTATTGTCCAAAAAGATAAACGAATTACAGCAAAACATATTCGTGAGTTACAGCAAGCTAAAATAAAACAGCTTGAAGTGCCGGATGAGTTTTTGTTGGGACGTATACTTGCACATAATGTCGTAGATAAAGAGACGGGTGAGGTCATTGCTTCGGTCAATGATGAGATTACCGAAGAAACATTGGAAAAACTACGTGAAGCTGGGATTAAAAAAATTAATACGCTTTATGTCAATGATCTTAATCATGGTGCCTACATTTCTCAAACATTGAGAATTGATGAAACAACAGATGAGATGACTGCTCAAGTTGCAATTTATCGTATGATGCGTCCTGGTGAGCCTCCAACAGAAGACGCTGTAAAAGCACTATTTGGTGGTTTGTTTTACTCGTCTGATCGTTATGATTTATCTGTTGTGGGGCGGATGAAGTTTAATCGACGTGTGGGTAGAACCGAATTAACCGGCTCACAGACATTGTCGAATGAAGATATTATTGATGTCATCAAAATATTAGTTGAACTGCGTAATGGACGTGGTGAGATTGATGATATTGACCACTTAGGTAATCGACGAGTGCGTTCAGTCGGTGAACTGGCTGAAAATCAATTTAGATCAGGTTTGGTTCGCGTAGAGCGTGCAGTAAAGGAGCGTTTGAGCCAAGCCGAGTCGGACAATTTAATGCCGCATGATTTGATTAATGCTAAACCGGTGTCTGCGGCTGCGCGTGAATTCTTTGGTTCTAGTCAGCTGTCTCAGTTTATGGATCAAACTAACC
>JAOULU010000269.1 GCA_029881855.1 Nitrosomonas sp.
CATTTTAACATGACGCAACCTTGTGAATATTACGTTTTGTGTTTGTTAGACGAGCTATAAGTAACTATTTTATGCGTTTATAATGCCGCCACCCAAACAAACTTTACTTTCATAAATCACGACAGATTGGCCCGGTGTAACGGCCCACTGATCCTGTGCAAAATCTACCTGGCATTGGTCTTGATTTAAACTTGCGATCATACAAGGTGCGTCCACTTGGCGATAACGCGTTTTGGCGGCATAAACCCAATTGCAATGAGGTTCTTCCCCGCTAACCCATGTCAGGTCAGCCGCTTTCAGTGACAGTTTAAGCAGATCAGGATGGTCATGGCCTTGTACAGCAACCAACACATTCCTTTCCATGTCCTTGGCAGACACAAACCACGGCTCATCACCGCCATCACGGGTACCGCCAATACCTAATCCCTGCCGTTGCCCTAAGGTGTAATACATTAAACCGATATGTTCACCAATCACTTTGCCATCAGGCGTTTGTATTTCCCCAGGCTCATGCGGCAGGTAGCGATTAAGAAATTCACGGAACGGACGCTCGCCAATAAAACAGATACCCGTACTGTCTTTCTTGGAAAAATTAGGGAGTTTTAAATCTTCGGCAATCTTGCGTACGTCCCGCTTATACAGATGCCCAATTGGGAATATCGTACTGGAGAGTTGTGTTTGATTTAAACGATACAGGAAATAGCTTTGGTCTTTAGTGCCGTCCTCGCCTTTTAATAGCTGAAATACATCACCAACCTCTCGTACTTGCGCATAGTGGCCCGTGGCTATTTTATCCGCACCCAGTTGATTGGCATGATCCAGGAAAGCCTTAAACTTGATCTCAGCATTACACAACACATCTGGATTAGGTGTGCGACCTGCCTGATATTCTTTCAGAAAATGTGAAAAAACCCGGTCCTTGTATTCGATTGAAAAATTTACTACTTCTATGGGTATATTAATCACATCGGCAACGGATACAGCATCCAGAAAATCCTGACGGGAAGAACAATATTCATCAGTATCATCGTCTTCCCAATTTTTCATAAACAGGCCGATAACATCGTAGCCTTGTTGTTTTAATAAGTAAGCGGCAACCGATGAATCAACACCGCCCGACATACCCACAACCACACGTTCTTTTTTCATAACCTAATTATAATGCGTTAGGAGCTCCAAGGGGTAATGCCTGCCTGCCATATGATCCTGAATGCACTCCATTACTAACGGTGTGCGGTGACGCAGTAGTGATTTGTTAATTTCATCCAAGCTAAACCAATCAGCACGCAGTATTCCGGTATCTAATGCACGTTCAGGGTCATGGTTTGTGATTTTCCCACCAAAAGCAAAACGCAAATAGGTTGTGTCGTTACTGGCTGAATGCCATTGATAAATACCCAGTATGTACTCTGGAACAAATGTGTATGCTGATTCTTCCAATGCTTCCCGCGCAACCCCTTGCAGGATGGACTCACCTGGATCAAGATGTCCCGCTGGTTGGTTGAGAAATACCCCGCCACCTAATTCCGGTTCTTCTTCTATCAACAAGTATTTTCCATTTTGTTCAACAACTGCGGCAACGGTAACATTAGGCTTCCAGATCATCTCTATTTCCTTCCTTTTTCGTTATGTTGTACAAAAAATAGTCTTTTAACAAAGCGCCACGGTATTTTGATTATGAATCTGATTCAGGCGCTAAGCTTTAGCTCTAATATGCCGTAGAAATATACAAATCTACGTTACCAAACAACATCGATATATAGATTTAATTTCTTTTGCCATTAAAGTATGCGTCAAACATTTACCAATCATCTGACATGAGTCCCTCCCAGTCAACACATCAGAATTTACCTGTCATCATGATTGTTGATGATGATGGGTTTACACGGGAATTGATCAAACTGTTGTTGGAAAAAGAGCATTTTACAGTCATCGAAGCAAAAGATGGAGAGGAAGCTATCGCCAAATATTTGAGCCATAGCCCAGACCTGGTGTTGATGGATGTCTTAATGCCAAAGTTAAATGGATACCAGGCCTGCAAAAAGTTACGCGCTTTATCTGGCGATGATCCGTTACCCATTATTATGATGACCTCATTAGAGGATGATAATGCAATGAATGATGCTTTTGATGCAAAAGCATCAGATTTTATTTCAAAACCTGTAAACCTTACTCTTCTTATACATCGCATCATGCATGCTCTGGACTCCAGAAATGCAAGTCTCGAATTACAAGCAAAGAAAAATCAATTGGCCGCTTCACAAGAAATATCAGGCTCAGGCTATTTTGAATATAACCCATTAACTGGAAAAGTGCTTTGCTCTGAAGCACTATATTCTTTGCTTGGCTTTAAATCAAACGAACAATTGCTTTCTCTACATGAATTTCTAGTACTCATGCAATTAAAAGATAGGGCGTTAGTCAAACAACATATTTTAAGCGCCACAATAACTGGAGAAGCTTATTCCCTTGAGCACGCAATGGTCGGTATCAATAATCAAGAATATATGGTCCATCATCAAGCCATTACATCTCCAATTGCGAAAACAGGTAAATTTCATCTGCTGGGTACAATCATAGACATCACTGCAACAAAAAAGAAAGACATTCTTATTGAACAACAACAACAGCTTGATAGCCTAACAGGTTTGCCTAACAGACAACAAATTGACCATTTACTACTTTCA
>JAOULU010000270.1 GCA_029881855.1 Nitrosomonas sp.
CAGTCTACTTTTATTTGCAACGGCTTCAAAAGTACTAGCAGCAGAGAAATATCATGGGGAATTTTGTTGGCAAGTGTTTAGTAGTGTAGGTGAACCATGGTGGCTTTACAAATTTGGCGTATACGAGAAGGAAGGTGGGCACCTGACGCTTTTTGGGTCTGTTGATTATGGCGCGAATGGTATTTCAGCGGCCCATGGGAATGCCATTATTGTTGGCAATAATGTTAAGTTGACAATTGTTAGTTCGGATTATGAAGATGGAGATGGAGAAGTCTGGAGCGAAACGTTTACTGCGGTTCTAAGTACTTCAACATTTAATGGGGAATGGAACGCTTTGAGCTTACAATCCACAGATAACGTCAATGTGATTCCAGTAGTTCAGAAAGGGACGATTGATTTAACTGCTTGTTCTTAGGGCAGTATTGATACGGCGCCACATTTCCTGGTGCCGGACTATCAAGTTTGATAGCGTATTAAACTGAACAATTCATATTTGAATTGTTCTTTACTGTAAGTTTCGGCTTAAGAACCTGCAGCGATTCCGTCCCGGAAAATTTCTACTATGCTTTGAAAATTACCCCCGGTTTTTGGTTTTAATGCGGCGTGAATAGCGCCCAGATAAATAGAATAGAATTCGCGAAAATCCAGTTTATCGGCTACTTCCTGCAAATTTGGTTGTGACCTTAGGGTCAAACTTCTCCGCTTCTAGGCTAAGTGTCCCGCCTACGCGTCAGTGAAATCTCGGCTTGATCTTGGCTTCATTAATAGACATGTTGCTGTCAATAATAAGCGATAGGAATTGACTTGTCGCTGAAAAAATTTCGTTCACTTCTGGAACTACTCGCGACCCACGGCAAATTTGTTCTAACGCGGTTTCGCCGAATTTTTGGTCATTTTCAAATAGTCGAACACCATTCGCACATTCATCGTCAACTTTCTCATTGTCTCCGAGACACCCTTTAAACTAGTTGCTTTGATGACTCCAACAACAAAACGTCGCAGGCGCGTAATATTTTCAGGGCCATGCCCGGTACGAATTCGGCATCTGTCTTCATCAAAACACCAGTCTAGAATGTAATGACAGCTATTTTCAATGCACCAATGTCCCCGGTTTATCTCCAATATTTTTTCGGCAGAGGCATCAAAGTCAGCTTGGCTGGTAATACCGTATACCAACTCTCGTGAGACCTTCTTTGTCTTCTTATCAATTGATTCGCGTTCAATGGCAAATGCTTGCCCGACATAGGGAAAATCTAAATAGTCGTTGAGTTTGCTGGTCACCCAGATTTTGCGGGTCTCTATACGCCCGTGCCCGTAGTTAGTTATCAACGCATCAGGTGCTTGGCGATATTTAAAGTAATACTGCAGATCTTCAAGTAGTCTGGGTTGATTGGCTTTGACAGTGAAATGATAGTGTGCCTGCTTGTTTTCAACCAGATAACAAGCAAATTGACGTTGTGTAAGCAGTGCGTCTGCGGTAATTACGATACCATCAATATCAAGTGGATCAAGTAGCGGAGCAGCTATTTTGATTTCATTGGTTTGTTTGGCTACTGTGCAGCCGTTTGCGCAGAGTTTTTCAACTTTTTTTGGGTGTAACAATTAAGTGTTTCGTGGCCAATGGCGCTCATTATATGAACTTGTTTGCCCTCGTTGTCTATCGCACTGCGCATGGTTTTGCCATCTATCGCCAGACTTTCATCGGTAGCACGATATTGCTCGCTCCAGTGTCTCAATGCTTGGTCCAGCGCATCCGGTTTAACTCTAATCAACATATCGCGAATAATGTATTCACTGGGGGCATGATAACGTTCCTGCTTATAGTAGCACTGGAAGCGGGCGCGGGCATCTTGGCCGAGTGATTGCGCCCATTCAGCAATACCTTTATAACCAACCCGACCACAGAGAATAGCGCCCGTGGCAATGGCTAATATCGTTTCTAACCGATGGCGCCTACCCTGTGTACGACGTGGATCAGGGATGGATTTAAAGAAAGTGGGTAGTGCATTCATTTGACTCGCTGTTAGCATGAGCTTTGGTGTTCCGCATTGATAGACTGGTTTTAAATGCGATTGAGACAGTAAGTGCTGCGCATTGCGTTGTAGTGCATAAACAAAAACCAATTTTGGCGAGGCGTTGGGTTGGTAACCTTGGGCGCTGGCGCGACGAAATCCTTTGGTGCTGCCCAACAGTGCCCAGTTGGCCGCTCTGTAAATAGTGCCATTGAAGTGTTGTGGATCGACGAAGGTTTCGAGTAACAGCAGTGGGTGATGGAAGTGTCGCATCCAGTCAGCTTGAAGCCTTCTCTGGCACAGCGATAAAATGCGGGTTGCCGCATTTGGGATGTGCCATTGCGGCAGAATCAGGAACCGACTGTTATTAGTGACCAAATTTAAACGATCAAATTGATGGCGATAACACCAGCCAATCCATTTGTCGCGTGGCGCACATTTTAAGGCCGCAGATGAAAAACTGAGTAGCGCAATCCATTGCGTACGCCAGATGGCAACATAGTGCAGTGTTTCGCCAATTGGATGGGCAGATCCAAGGTAATGATGGTCCTGCATAAGTTTGTGGTAGTGCGCGTGTTCTTGGCGAGTAACAAGGCGAACGATAATTTCTTTAAGCTGCAAGGACTGATCTCAATCGAGTATTGTTGAGGCTCCTTTATATCAATATTTTCTG
>JAOULU010000272.1 GCA_029881855.1 Nitrosomonas sp.
GGCCCTGCTTATATTTTTTATTTTATTGAGGCCATGCAGCAAGCAGGGATAGAATTAGGCCTGTCGTCTAAGCAAGCAAGACAATTAAGCCTGCAGACTTTTTATGGTGCAACAAAATTGGCCTGTGAAAGTGATGAGGATGCGGCATCATTACGTGCCAAAGTAACTTCAAAAGGTGGCACGACACAGCAGGCAATTCAGACAATGGAAAAAAATGATGTAAAGTGCAAGATTGTCGCCGCTATTCACGCATCGTATGACCGTTCACTTGAAATGAGTGATGAATTCGGTAGATTGTAAGCTTTATTTTTAAAACAAAATTGTTGTTTTTCAGGAATAACATATGACCAGTCAGATTCTAATTTTTCTTCTTGACGCCATCCTGGGATTATTTTCCCTGGCTTTGTTGCTACGTTTTTATTTTCAGTTGTTACGGGTGCCTTTCAATCATTCTGTATCACAATTTCTTATTGCAGTAACTGATTTTATTGTTCGTCCAGCACGTCGTGTTATTCCGGGTTGGAGTGGCATGGACCTTTCTACCTTAGTATTGGCTTGGTTAGTAGAAACTTTCATCGTGACTGTTGTTTTTACGCTGCAAGGCTATAACTTTGGAACTAATTATGGTGGTGTGGCTGGTGTAATGGGATTGTTGGGGATAGTTGAAATTATCAAAATGACGCTGTATATCGGATTGATTACAATCATAGTTCAAGCAGTCTTATCTTGGGTTAATCCGCATAGTCCGTTGACTCCTTTATTGAATAGTTTTACATATCCATTTCTTAGTATTTTTCGTAGAATAATTCCACCCATAGCAAATGTAGATTTGTCTCCACTATTTGCATTAATTCTCATTCAATTATTACTCATGATCGTAGCTGGAGTACATATTGAGGTTACTTCAATGCTTTTTTAGTTTATTGATTATGTGTTGGCATCGTTATGATGATACAGATAGCCTTGTTTTAAGACTGCATATACAGACTGGCGCAAAACGAACTGAGGTAATTGGATTGCATGGAGATGCACTAAAACTAAAGTTGGCTGCGACACCCGTGGAAGGTAAGGCTAATGCAGTTCTGTTGAAATTTATAGCGCAATGTTTCGAGGTACCGTTAAGCCAGGTAATGCTCAAGCAAGGAGAAAAATCAAGACGCAAATTGATCGTGGTTCAGCAATCAAGTCATGGTCCTAGTGCCCTGTTTAATGGGGTTAGTAGTCTGAGTATATGAGGTTTTATTTGTTCCAGTCTATTGAAATATAGCCAATAGACATTACATAGGAAAATAAGATGGAGCTTATTTTATGGCGTCATGCTGAGGCCGAGGATGGTTTTCCAGATGCTGCACGCAAATTGACTGATAGAGGGTTAGATCAGGCGCAAAAAATGGCTAAATGGCTTAATTCAAGGCTGCCAGCGGATACACTTGTAATCGCCAGTCCAGCACTGCGTACCCAGCAAACCGCCATGGCGCTTGGTTGTGATTTTGTGACACATGATGAAATAGCGCCTGGTGCGAGTGCTGATAGTATTCTTGCAGCAGCAGATTGGCCATATGCACAAGGGGCTGTGATTGTCGTTGGACATCAGCCAACATTGGGGGAGGTTGCCAATTTATTGATCCCTCATGTTCCTGAAGGATTGGGCTTTAAAAAGGGTGCGGTTTGGTGGTTTAGTAGTCAAGATAAAGAAAATCCTTCTGGACCAAAATTACAGACGGTAATCTATCCCGAAATGGTGTGAATAAGGTGAGTAAGTTTAATTTGATTTCTAAAGCGTTTTAAGTGAGGCTTTAAAGCGCTATGCCGCGTTTGATCTTGTTTAACAAACCTTACGGTGTGCTTAGTCAATTTACAGCTGTAGGTGGGTATCGGACACTCAAGGATTTTATTCCAATGGCTGGTTTTTATCCGGCGGGTAGATTGGATGCTAATAGTGAAGGTTTAATTTTGTTAACTGATGATGGTCAATTGCAAAATAAAATTAGTGACCCTAAGCATAAATTGCCTAAGACCTACTGGGTGCAAGTTGAAGGATGCCCTGATGAGATTGCATTAAATAAGCTGCGTCAAGGCATCATATTAAAAGAATTTAAAACACGGCCTGCAAAAGCATGCATGATGGATGAGCCAAAAAATTTATGGTCTCGGATACCTCCCATTCGTTTTCGTAAAGATATCCCAACAAGCTGGATAGAATTGACGATTGGCGAAGGAAAAAATCGGCAAGTACGACGCATGACAGCTGCAGTCGCATTTCCTACATTACGCTTGATTCGATATAGGATAGGGGCTCATAGTTTGAAAGATATGTCACCCGGTGAGTGGCGTATGATTGAAGTGTGATTATAGTGTTGTTGATCAATTTGTAGCAGAAAAAGAATGGTTTTAATGATTGAATTCAATGTAGAATATGTCTTTTCGTAAGCCATGGGCATTAATAAAGCTAAGTTGGCGCATGTTAATGTTTCCATGCTATAAAGTATTGCACTGGTGCAAATAGCTATATCTTATAGAAACTAAGTGGCTGGTAAACTTTTTAAGTTGTTATTTTATTGGTCATTTTTTGTTGTGTAATTGTTTCTATAAAAGATGGTACTTACATTAGTTTTTAAAAAATAAAGAAACAAACGCCATTTTAGTGAATGGGGTTTTAACTAGATGCTTGTTTATTTT
>JAOULU010000271.1 GCA_029881855.1 Nitrosomonas sp.
ATTACAGGGGGTTTTTATGAACTTAATGAATTAATGGATACACTTTACAAGATGCTGCGTTTGCGATTGGAGAATGAGAATGCTCTAGAGAAAAGCCATTGCGAAACAAAAGAAGCGTTGGCAAAGAGTGAGGATTTGATGTTTGCATTGGATCAGCATGCCATTGTCGCAATAACAGATGTTAAAGGAACGATTACTTACACTAATGACAAATTTTCCGAGATTAGTGGCTATACCCGGGATGAATTACTAGGGCAGAATCACCGACTGCTTAATTCGGGTTTTCATGATACGGCATTTTTTGTTGAGATGTTCCGAACAGTGACTGCGGGTAAAGTTTGGCATGGTGAGATTTGTAATCGGGCAAAAGGCGGTCATCTTTATTGGGTCGATACGACCATCGTGCCTTTTATGAATGATCGTGGAAAACCTGAAAATTATATTGCCATACGGGCAGATATTACCGAACGCAAAAGGATTGAATTGGCTTTGCAGCAAGCAAAAGATATGGCCGAGGCAGCTACACAACAAAAATCGGAGTTTCTAGCCAATATGAGTCATGAAATCAGAACGCCGATGAATGGCATTATTGGTATGACGGACTTGTTGTTAGATACGAAATTGTCAAATAAACAGATGAGATATGCCAATGTGGTTAAAGGTTCCGCTGATGCGTTATTAACCATTATTAATGACATCCTGGATTTTTCTAAAATTGAGGCCGGAAAACTTGAGCTAGAGAATATTCCTTTTGATATGCAGTCTCTAGTTGTTGATGTGACGGAAATGATGGCTATCAGATCTCAAGAAAAGGATATTGAATTATTACTGCACTATAAACCGAAGACAAGACAATATGTCATTGGGGATCCGGGGAGAATAAGACAGATCTTACTGAACTTGCTGAGTAATGCAATTAAGTTTACTGAGAATGGCCATGTATTAGTGGTTCTGAATTCATTAGATATTAATGAGAATGAAGTGTGCTTTACATTGACAGTAGAGGACACAGGTATTGGCATTAGCCAAGAAAAACTCGCTAAAATATTTAATAAGTTTGATCAAGAAGATAACTCTGTGACAAGGAAATATGGCGGTACAGGTTTAGGTTTGGCCATTAGTCAATTCTTGACCACGTTAATGTTCGGCGATCTAACAGTTGAGAGCATAAAAGGGAAAGGATCAATTTTTACTGCTAAGCTAATTTTAGGCATTGATAAACACCCTAAGATAATAGAGTCAGTACAGAATATTGATATATTACAGGGGTGTAGCGTATTGATAATTGATGACTCGGAGATTGGCCGAGAAATATTGATTGACCTCCTGTCTTCTTTGGATATGGGCATTGATATAACCGATACGGCGTCAGTTGAAGAAGGTCTAAGGCTTATTCATGAGGCGAATAAAAAGAAAATACCTTTTGATTTCGTGATCACAGATGACCGGATGCCTGAAATGAGTGGCGAAGATTTGGTAAGAGAGATTTTCAAGCAAGATATACTAGGGAATGGTGCAATTTTATTTGTGACATCTGCCCCTTATAAGGGGCAATTTAAAAAGTTGCAAGAGTTAGGGGTGAGTGGATGCTTAAGTAAGCCTATTTATCCTAAAGAATTAGTGCAAGTATTAACAATTATTCAAAACAAGTCTTTTAGACCTAAAGATGAAGGGATAGTGACTCGCCACACCTTACAAGAAATTAAAACACATAGATGTGATAAGCCCTTATTTAAACATGTGAATATACTCTTATCAGAAGACAACCCCGTTAATGAAATGGTGGCAACAGAGATGTTGAGTGGTTACGGGTGCAATGTGATAGTGGCGAGAAATGGTCTGGAAGCGATTGAGTTGGCTCAATCACAAGTGTTTGATTTGATTTTTATGGATTGTCAGATGCCAGAAATGAGTGGTTATGAGGCCACAGGAAGAATCAGATTATTGGAAAAAGAGAGGAAGGTTAAAAGAGTGCCAATTGTTGCGCTGACAGCTAACGCGATGAAGCGGGATGAAGAAAGGTGCCTGGAAGCTGGAATGGATGATTTTATTGCTAAACCTTTTGATCAGCAGGATATAGCTAAGAAATTAGTCAAATGGTTGCCGTACAACGTCGTTCATGGAGAAAGTTCTAAATTAGAGGAAGCTGTTTCTACTCTGGCAGAAGGTCCACAAGATGATGCCTTGATAGATTTGGATTTGAAAGTTTTTAATCAGATGAAACAAGTATTTGGCGATAAATTTCCAGATCTTGTTGAAAAGACAATTGAAAATACAGCACTTAATATTAATCTTCTAAAAGAAGTGATGGAAAAAAATGATTGGGAGGCATTCGAACGGGTGGCACACTCCATAAAAGGTAGTAGTGCTCAATTTGGCGCTATGCAACTTAATATCATTGCTGAGGAAATAGAGACACACGCAAGAAATAGGAATCTGGATGAGGCTCAGAAATTATTAGCGCCTCTCATACAAGCGCAGGAGAAAGCGGTGATGTTAATGAAACAAGCGATAGATTAGATTTATTCAATATTCTGCACCTGTTCACGCATTTGTTCAATTAATACTTTCATGGCCATCGAAATATTGGTGATCTCCAAGTCGGCAGATTTGGAGCCGATGGTGTTGGCTTCTCGGTTGAGTTCTTGCATCATAAAGTCGAGTCGTTTTCCGGCAGCG
>JAOULU010000273.1 GCA_029881855.1 Nitrosomonas sp.
AAATGGGCCTATATTCATTGAGCAGGGTAAAGCCCTAAATGAAGTCGCCAGCAGAAATATTAAAGTACTTGTCGTTGGCAATCCGGCAAATACCAATGCTTATATTGCCATGAAAAATGCACCCGACCTCAATCATAAAAATTTCTCTGCTATGCTGCAACTTGATCACAATCGTGCACTATCACATGTTGCACGAAAAATCTCTAAGCCTATAGCCAGCATAAAAAAAATGATTGTATGGGGCAACCATTCCAATACACAATACCCCGATTTAAGTCATGCCGTCGCTGATAATATACCGGTAACATCACTAGTGAATGATGCGGCTTGGATTGAAGATAATTTTATTCCCACCATACAGAACCGTGGAATGGCCGTAATTGAAGCACGTCATGGCAGATCAAGTGCGGCAAGTGCAGCAAATGCGATAATTAACCATATTCAGAACTGGTATTTTGGCACACAAGAAAATGACTGGACATCAATGGGTATCCCATCAAATGGTAGTTATGGCATCCCTGAAGGTGTTATTTATAGTTTCCCTGTCACCTGCCATAACGGTCAATATAAAATCGTCGAGGGTCTCGAACTTAGCGAGATGGATAAAGAGAGAATGCAAAAAAGCTACCTAGAATTAGTTGCCGAACAAGATGCCGTCAAACATTTGTGACCTTAAATTTCCAATACTCTAGAACTCATCATAAACTCACCCATAATAAACATAACCTTATAAAACCAGAATCTAGATTTATTTAAATTTGTGAATAATTTATCTGCTGGTTTAAAATTCCGTGCTGCAATAGCCGCTGAAAAACCATTACAAATTGCCGGGTGTATTAATGCAATTGCTGCACATATGGCAAAACAGGCTGGGTTCAGAGCTATTTATCTCTCTGGCGGTGGCGTTTCAGCGGGCTCTATCGGTGTTCCTGATCTTGCCATTACCACCCTTGATGATGTGCTTACAGATGTGCGTCGTATCACTGATGTTTCTGACTTACCCTTATTAGTTGACGCGGACACGGGTTTCGGAAATATTTTAAGCATTTCCAGAACAGTAAAGTCACTGATAAAATTTGGTGCTGGAGCAATGCATATTGAAGACCAATCACCGGCAAAACGCTGTGGCCACCGTCCAGGGAAAATGATTATTAATAAACATGACATGGTTGACCGCATCAAAGCCGCTGTTGATGCCCGAACTGACCAAAATTTTGTCATTATGGCACGTACAGATGCATTGGCATCTGAAGGATTACAATCCGCTATAGATCGTGCCTTCAGTTATGTTGAAGCAGGTGCTGACATCATTTTCCCTGAAGCAATTACATCACTCTCACAATATCAACAATTCTCACAAGCTATCAAAACGCCTATCCTTGCGAATATTACTGAATTTGGTTTGACACCACTCTTTACTGTGGAGGAATTAGCTTCTGTAGATGTTTCCTTAATACTGTACCCTTTGTCAGCTTTTCGCGCCATGAATGCAGCAGCGCTTAAAGTCTTCCAGGCACTGCGTCATGATGGCACTCAGCAAAGTGTTATAAATACAATGCAAACGCGTGATGAACTGTATGCATTACTTGACTACCATACCTATGAACAAAAGTTAAATTCACCACAAACCGACTCTTCATCTAAAGAAGATGAATAAACATACACAATCTAGTCCGAAAACTAAAAAATCCGTCATGTTATCGGGAATAGTGGCTGGCAATACTGCAATCTGTACCGTCGGCCAAACAGGCAATGATTTATTCTACCGTGGCTATCATATCCGTGACCTAGCCAATTATTGTGAATTTGAAGAAGTCGCCTACTTACTGATATATGAAAAATTGCCAACGCAATCTGAACTAGCCGCATACAAATCAAAGCTCAAAGGTCTACGTGATTTACCTGCCAGCATCAAAACAATACTGGAAGCAATCCCTGCATCAGCACACCCAATGGATGTCATTCGTACCGGAGTGTCTGCACTGGGTACTGTCTATCCGGAAGAAATAAGCTTTTCTGTTGAACACACTCGTGAATTGGCCAATCGTGTACTTGCTTGTCTGAGCTCAATGCTACTTTACTGGTATCAATACACACAGCATAGCAAACGAATTGATTTAATAACCGATGATGACTCTATTGGTGGGCATTTTTTACATCTATTGCATGGCACAGCACCGTCAGATCAATGGGTTGCGGCTATGCATACGTCATTGATTCTGTATGCAGAACATGAGTTTAATGCTTCCACATTTACCACACGTGTTATTGCTGGCACTGAATCAGATTATTATTCAGCCATAACAGGAGGAATTGGTGCATTGCGGGGAACAAAACATGGCGGAGCAAATGAAGGCGCATTTGAGATTCAGCAACGCTACGCTAATCCCGACGAAGCTGAAGCAGACATAAAACAACGTATTGCAAACAAGGAAATTATTATTGGTTTTGGTCATCCCGTGTATACCATTAATGACCCGCGCAACGCGATTATTAAGAAAGTTGCACAAGAACTTTCTACCGGCGCAAATGATATGAGAATGTTTAATATTGCATCCAGATTAGAATCAACTCTATGGGAAATAAAACATATGTTCCCAAATCTTGATTGGTACTCAGCCGTTAGTTACCATATGATGAAAGTACCCACAGCCCTATTTACACCACTTTTTGCCAT
>JAOULU010000274.1 GCA_029881855.1 Nitrosomonas sp.
CCAGCAGACAAGTCATGATGCCGAGCGTATTCGAACTACCGGAGTGCCTGCCATACAAATTAATACTGGTAAGGGTTGTCATCTGGATGCCCAGATGGTGGGTCAAGCCATGCAGAAATTAACTTTGCAGGATGACAGCCTACTTTTTATTGAGAATGTAGGTAATTTGGTTTGCCCATCAGGCTTTGATCTGGGGGAAGCGCATAAAGTGGTTATCTTGTCAGTAACTGAAGGTGAAGACAAACCGCTTAAATATCCAGATATGTTTTATGCAGCTGACCTGATGTTGCTGAATAAATGTGATTTATTACCGCACCTGACATTTAATGTTGACCTTGCCATTGCGTATGCCCATCGTATTAATCCTACGTTGCCTGTTATCCAGTTATCGGCGACACAATCTGTTACGCAAGCTAGTGGCATGCAAGCATGGATAGACTGGGTTAAAAAAGGCTGTCAACAGGTTATTGCTGGCAAATAATCAGGGAGTATTCACGGTGGTAAATGCTGACATTGGTACCATCACATTGCCAAAAAGTGGGCCTGCAGTTTTAGCTTGTGGCGCATGGTTAAAGAACACAATTTGCCTGACGCAGGGCAATACGGCATATATTTCACCACTCATCGGTGATCTCAATAGTGCAAATGCGCGATATATACTGGATGAAACTGTGCGGTACATGTGTCAGTCGCTGAACATTCAGCCTCAAATTGTCACGCATGACCTGCACCCTGATTTTTACAGCACACAATTTGCTTGTACTTTTGCGCAAGAAAACAATATCCCAACACTGGGTGTGCAACATCATCACGCCCATATTGCGGCCATTTGTGTTGAACATGCAGTGATGCAACCAGTGCTTGGGTTGGCGTTGGATGGTGTCGGTTTGGGGACAGACCAAACTTCTTGGGGGGGAGAGTTTTTACTGGTCGATGGTGCTGATTTTCAGCGTATAGGACATTTGGCGACGCTTGCCTTACCAGGTGGGGATCGTGCTGCAAGAGAGCCCTGGCGTATGGCGGCGGCAGTATTGGCTAAGCTTAATCGTGGCGATGAAATATTACAACGCTTCGCTAATCAATCTGCTGCAGAAACTGTTTCATCCATGTTGTTAACGGGAGTCAATTGTCCGCCAACTTCCAGTATGGGACGATTGTTTGATGCGGCGGCAGGTATATTAGGTATTAATTTAATTCAAACCCATGAAGCCGAGGCGGCCATTCACTTGCAGCAATTGGCAGAACAGCATGGGCAAGTGACTGCACTCACGGAAGGGTATAAAATTAGCGAAGATAATATTCTAGATTTCTCGCCATTACTCTCGAATTTAATTGCTTTGAATGATGAAAATTGCGATGTTTCCTACGCAGCAGCACTTTTTCATAGCACACTTGCTGCGGGATTAGCAGATTGGGCGAAAAGCTTATCTAACAAACTTAATATTTCGAAAATTGCATTAGGCGGCGGTTGTTTCCATAATGCGCTATTGCTACACTTGTTAACCGATAAACTTGATACAGAACCATTGCAGATATTAACCGCAAAACAGATACAACCCGATGATAGTGCTATTGCCCTGGGGCAAGCTTGGGTGGCTATAGCAGGAGCGCTAATTGATGGCTAACTATGTACAGCGCTTTGTGCTTGAAGATCTGGATATAAGGGGTGCAATCGTGCATTTGGATAGCGTATGGCATCAAATATTGCAGGACAGAAACTACCCGACACCTGTGATCGAAGTCTTGGGGGAGATCAGTGTTACTGCATTATTAATGGGTGATAATTTCAAGCAAACGGGGCGTTTAACAATTCAATTGAATGGTGATGGCCCTATTTCAATGTTGGTTGTTGATTGTAACGAAGCGTTACATTTACGTGCTATGGCTAAATGTGAGTCACATATAAAATCACAACCCGTTCAAGACTTGTTGGGTCATGGCCAATTGGTATTTACACTGGATATGCCATCAATGAAAGAAGCATACCAAAGTATCGTACCCGTTGAAGGTAACAGCATTGCTGAAATATTTGAACATTATTTCAAGCAATCGGAACAATTACCTTCGCGCTTATTACTGACCGCCTCAGATAAGGCTGTTTTTGGCATCCTACTACAAAAACTCCCCGCAACTGATCAACAAGATCCTGATGGTTGGGCACGTGCTGAAGCACTCGCCGCCACTATGAATGATAAATCATTATTTAAACTATCAGCCGAGGAAATATTAACGCGTCTCTTTTCCGATGAAGCCATCCGCGTTTTTGATGCGCAGGCCGTCCAAAATGGCTGCCATAAAGATACGGTAAAAATCCATGCCATGTTGCGCTCATTAGGTCGTGAAGAAGTGGACTCAATTCTAAAAGAATTTGGTGAAGTGGTTATTAATGATGATGTTTGTAACCGCCAATATCGCTTTGATGCGCTGGCGATAGATGCGGTGTTTCAAGAGGCAAGCCCAACGGTGCATTGAAGAAGCTTGTTATTGTTAGGTGATGTTCACCGCCTCTGTTGAATTAGATTCAAAAAATACCTGTGAAAAACAAGTAGGTGAGAATCAAGTTTGTGTGTGTTATCTGAGGTGCTACCTAATAGATTTGGTCTCTAAATTGATCATCACCTTTTTTATGACAGTGTTGCAGGGCATTATGTTACGATTTTGAATTCCAGGAAAAGG
>JAOULU010000276.1 GCA_029881855.1 Nitrosomonas sp.
GTTGGGCAATAAAAAAGGGATTTGATCCTCAAGTTCCTCGGCAGGAATGGTGAGTTGATCGAAGGACTCATTGTCCATAAAAATATATGTGTCACCCTCAATGTAGAGATATTGCATCTGACGTGTTTCTACATGCGCTTTCTCGATTTTATCTTCTGAGCGAAAACGTTCGTTGAGTTTAGTACCATCACTGATACACTTCATCTCCAATTGAACAAATGCGCCACCTTTACCTGGTTTAACATGGCTCTTCTTATATACTTTCCAGAGCTTACCTTGATGCTCAATCAAATTGCCTATACGTACTTCAAATGCTGAAATCTTCATAACACTAGATTTTTTAATTTATAGGATAAATACGATAACCTGATGTGATATCAAAGTTAGTTGTAAGTTATATGTGGCGGAGAGAGAGGGATTCGAACCCTCGATGAGGCTATAAACCCCATACTCCCTTAGCAGGGGAGCGCCTTCGACCACTCGGCCATCTCTCCGAATTAAAGATGAGGGCAGGATAACGGGTTACATCTGTCTGGTCAAATTTTGTTACCCACTTAATCGACAATACCACCGACAACACCAACATCCGTTTATAACGCTTGCTCCAAATCAAATGCTTTATGCAATACCCTAACTGCTAGTTCCATGTATTTCTCATCGACTATCACTGAAATTTTAATTTCTGAAGTAGCAATCATTTGAATATTGATCCCTTCTTCAGCCAAGATACGGAACATTTTACTGGCAATACCAGCATGTGAGCGCATACCAACGCCAATGATCGAAACTTTAGCAATTCTATCGCCACCAATGACATCACGTGCACCAATATGAGGTTGTATCTTATCTCTTAAAATACCCAGCGTACTATTGAAATCATTTCTATGTACTGTAAATGAGAAATCCGTTAAACCATCATGACCCACATTCTGAATAATCATATCCACATCAATATTACCATCGGCCACGGGTCCTAATATCTGATACGCGATACCTGGATGATCTGGCACACCTAACACAGTAATTTTTGCTTCATCCCGGTTAAATGCAATACCTGAAATAACTGCTTGTTCCATATTTCCGTCTTCCTCAAAAGTAATCAGGGTTCCCTGCCCTTCATCCTCAAAGCTGGATAAAACTCTCAGTTTTATTTTATATTTACCAGCAAACTCTACCGCCCTTAGCTGCAAAACTTTAGAGCCCAAGCTTGCCATTTCCAGCATCTCTTCAAAGGTAATCGTATTTAAGCGTCTAGCTTCTGGTACAACACGCGGGTCTGTTGTATAGATACCATCAACGTCGGTATAAATTTGACACTCATCGGCATTTAATGCCGCGGCCAATGCAACTCCCGTTGTATCTGAGCCACCTCGTCCTAGTGTTGTGATGCTACCATTTTCATCGACACCTTGGAATCCGGCTACTACAACCACATAACCTGCATCTAGATCAGCATGAATCTTATTTTCATCAATACTGAGTATGCGTGCCTTAGTATGTGCATTATCTGTCAGTATGCGCACTTGAGTGCCGGTATAACTTTTGGCCTGTACATTCTGCTCCTTCAACGCCATTGATAATAACGCAATAGATACTTGCTCTCCCGTTGAAATTATCACATCCATTTCTCGTGGATCCGGTGTTTCCTGCACTTCATGCGCTAATCCAATTAAACGATTAGTCTCTCCACTCATAGCAGACACTACGACGACTATTTGGTGGCCTTGCGCATGAAATTTTGCGACCCGACGCGCCACATTCTTAATGCGTTCAGTACTTCCGACTGAAGTGCCACCATATTTTTGAATAAAGAATGCCACAGTTACTGATTTACCCCTTTTCAGGAGCCTTTTTGGGAAAAGGCCACAATTCTACACCTTTCTATACAAAATGACACTAAACTGACCCTTTGAATTTAACAACGCCATATCGTTTAGTTGTTTATAGTTGTTGCTTTGGACAAAATTGCATAAACTCATAAAAGCTGAATGTTTAATCATATAAGATAACTGGTTTTTTTATTTTTAATTCATAAATATTTATCATATGAAACCTGATTGCCTAAAAAAAACAAACGTACTATTTATCTGTATGGGTAATATATGCCGATCGCCAACTGCCGATGCCGTATTTAGACATCTCGTTAAAATAGAAGGTCTTGAAAACGAGATTCTTGTTGATTCTGCTGGCACACATGCCTATCACATCGGCAACCCACCCGATAAACGAGCACAAAAAACGGCATTAAATCGTGGTTATCATATGCATGATTTACGTGCTCGTGCTGTAGAAATAAAAGATTTCGAGTACTTTGACTATATTCTCGCAATGGATAACGATAACTTAGCCATACTTCAGCAACGCTGTCCAGCGCAACATAAGCACAAAATCGGATTATTCATGAAATTTAGTAGCGATAAAAATCATAACAAAGAGGTTGCTGATCCTTATTATGGTGGGCATCAAGGATTTGAAATCGTACTAGATATGGTGGAAGAGGCAAGTAAAGGTTTACTCAAACATATTTGCAAGCATAAAACACAATTTCAAAACACTCACTAACATTTAAAAAACTCGCTACTTTTAAAATAGGACATTTAGAATGAAAACAAGAGCAGCCGTCGCCTGGCGTGCAGGGCAGCCTTTAACTATTGAGAATGTTGATTTAGACGG
>JAOULU010000275.1 GCA_029881855.1 Nitrosomonas sp.
CGCGATGCCTGGCTGGTTTTGATAAGCGTATCGACCCATTTGATCGATAAAACTAAACACTGTTGATGGATGGTAGCTGTCCATAAAAGCACATGGACCATAATCAATCGTTTCACCCGCAATCGACATATTATCTGTATTCATCACACCATGAATGAAACCAATCATCTGCCAATGCACCACCAGCGCAGCCTGTCGCTCAATAATGGCTTCAAACAGTGCAAGATAGGGTGTAGCGGTATCTGCAACTTCTGGATAATGCCTTGCAATGACATAATCAGCAAGAAGCCGAAGCGCTTCGATGTCCCTGCGGGCACTGAAAAACTGAAAGGTACCTATACGAATGTGGCTACGTGCTACACGTGTCAACACAGCACCGGGCATTAATTCCTCACGACGCACTGTTTCTCCTGAGCTGATAACGGCTAATGCCCGTGTGGTAGGCACACCCAGTGCAGCCATCGCTTCACTAACAATATACTCACGTAATACTGGCCCCAACCAAGCGCGTCCATCTCCACTACGTGAGAATGGCGTTTGTCCTGAGCCTTTCAATTGGATATCTAAACGGACACCATGTTGATCTACAATTTCTCCGAGTAAAATAGCACGACCATCACCTAGTTGTGGCACCCATGACCCGAACTGATGACCCGCATAGGCCATCGCCAAAGGCTCAGCACCCTGCGGAATATAGTTACCCGCAAACATTCTGATGCCTTCAGGCAATGACAATTCGTTCGGATCCAAACCCAGTTGTTGCGCCAGCGAAATATTTAGCTTAACAAGCTTGGGCGCTGTAACAGGCGTAGGGTCAAGCCGCACGAAAAAACGGGCTGGTAGGCGTGCGTAACTGTTATCGAATGGTAATTCAAGCATTTGATGATATCTTGTGAGTCTGCCGAGTCTACGGCATCATACTGACTGTTAGCTTTTTGTTCTAGCGTCAACTTCAAAAAGACAAAAAAAACCACTCCCAAAGGAGTGGCTCTTCAATCTTAATTACTTTTGAATCAGTTATTCCTCTTGATTCGCAGCATCACGATCATCCAAAATATTTTGGCTTGGTGGATATTGACCTGGCTTTGGTTCACCACAACCAACTAAAAATAACGCCAGAATTGCTGCAACAAGAAGAGAATATTTCATAGTCTTAGTTTCCTTTATTTAAATTTATATATTGAACTAGATTATGAAGAATATTACAAAGTCAGTATAACATAAGCGCAGTAACTTACCAGGTGATTCACAATATAAGAGATAGTGTCTCTGAAGACAGAATAATGTTATCCATACACTCTGCACTTCACTAACTTATGATACCAAAATGAAAAAATCGTACTGGCTGGATCGATGGGAACGGGAAGAGATTGGTTTCCATCAAAGCGAAATCAACCCTTGCTTGAGTAAATATTGGCAGCAATTACAACTTGCTAATGGCTGCGAAGTGTTTGTTCCATTATGCGGCAAAAGTCATGACATGATTTGGCTGCGTGAACAAGGACACTCTGTGCTGGGCATCGAATTTAGCACGATTGCGACACATGCATTTTTTTCAGAAAATAATCTGGTACCTGATTGCATTACCAGTGACAGGTTCACTCAGTTAAAAGCGAATGACATTCGCATACTGTGCGGGGATTTCTTCAATCTTAGTAAAAATGATCTGGCTAATGTAAATGCACTATATGATCGCGCTGCATTGATCGCGTTACCACCAGAAATGCGCGAGCGGTATGTGCAACAACTGTTGAACATACTTCCAGCGGCAACACAAATACTACTTATAACGCTAGAGTATCCACATTCTGAGATGTCCGGCCCACCGTTCTCAGTCCCTATGGATGAGGTTGTTGCACTCTACCAGCAACAGGCTAAGATAAACTTGTTAGCACAACAAGATATACTTGGACAGAATCCACGCTTTCAAGAACGCGGATTAAGCCGCTTACAAGAAAATATTTTCTTGCTGACTACACATGCAAAATGAACTGTTAGTTACTCTAGCGCTTGAAAATAGCACACTCATTCTGACTCAACCTGATTAAAGGGTTTGTGTTGGAAAAAGTTATGAATATTTTCTGCCAACAGGTTAAGCAAGCGCTGCCTGGATTCCTTACTGGCCCAAGCAATATGCGGTGTCGTAATAAGATTGGCTTGTTGATATCGTAATATCAAATTATCCTTTCCAGGTGGTTCATGCTGTAGAACATCTATGGCAGCACCTGCTATAAGGCCTGTATCCAGGCTATGCAATAAATCTGTTTCATTAACCAATCCACCACGCGCAGTATTAATCAGGTACGCCGAAGGTTTCATCAGCTCAAACTCTCTACGGCTTATTAGGTCTTGGGTTTCTTGCGACAAAGGACAATGCAGCGTAATAAAATCCGCTTGGCTGATGACTTCATCGAACGTCATCCTCCCTGGTCTAGCTGGCTTGCCTTTATGTTCTGCAATCAATATTTGCATACCGAATACTTTGGCTATTTCTGCCACAGCCCTGCCCAGCTCACCAAACCCGACAACACCCAAAGTCTTCCCTGATAATTCTTCGATACCGAAATTAAGTGGACAAAAAAATGTACTGGTCTGCCAACCACCACTTTTTACCAGTTCTTGATACTCCAAAAAACGACGTGATAAATTCAACATGAGCATAAAAACATGTTG
>JAOULU010000030.1 GCA_029881855.1 Nitrosomonas sp.
GAATAAATCACCTTCATTATAGGGCTGACCATTCTTGAGAAAATAATCAGCGCCAGATTTTGATTCGACACTATGGAATGCTTCTATTTCACGTTGCTGTAACTTATGTTGAAGGTTGGTAATGGTATAGCCGGTTCTGGCGATTTCTATGGCAGGTTCAAGAATTGTTTTCCAACGTAACTTGCCGTAACGAAAGTGCATGTGACCAAGAACTGCAGGCGTACTAGGAACCGTTGTTGCTCGATACCCCGTAAATCGCTCTGGTTTTTCGATGCTATCTATGTGTGTCAAGGAAGGAACGCGACTAGAGCCATCGATGGCGATTGTTTTGCCATTAATATGCATGAGCGCCATGGATTGGCCACCGATGCCGCTGGCTTGTGGTTCACATACGCATAGTGCAAAGGCTGCGGCACAGGCGGCATCAATAGCGTTGCCACCTTGTTCCAGCATTTGTACGCCGGCTGCTGTTGCCTCCGGAAATGCGGTGGAAACCATGCCTTTTGTTGAGACGGCCGATTTTCCGTCTTTACTAGGACGAAATTTTTTCTCAACGGTATTAATAATCATGACTTGAAATTTTTTGCGGCTTTATGGATAGTCAGTGCCAATAAAACTGCTCTATCAATCAGGCTATCACGAACCACATATTCATCTTTTCTTCCGATATTGCCAGTGACAGGACCAAACCCATCAAGCGATGGAATCTCATCTGGCACATGGCTTAGCGAGGTGCCAATATCACCATGTGATTTTTTTGTGCGAACCTCGACAATTTCTGCCAGCTGTTCAATTTTTTTATAAAAAATTAAATCTTCTTCGGATTCCAATAGCGGCCTACGTTGATGTCCGCGAGTAATATGAACGTGAATAGGCCATTTGGGTTCGGATTTGAATAACCGGTAAACCTCTTTCTCAAGATTATCTTTTTGATGAGGTTGTGGATAGTGAATACGGAATGAAAGCGATACATGATCGGGTGCGGTGTCTTCACCACCTTTGGTTGTTATGTTGGTGGAGATGACCGAAATACCGGTTTCATCGCTACCAATCTTATGAAGCTTTGGTATTTTATCACTGACATAAAGCAACGGGTCCGTTTGTTTACTCGTTAATTTTGCATTAACTTTCTCTGAAGATCGATTAATTTCAATACTGTAACGTAAGACGCCTGAACAAGAGGTGATAATTTCCCCGGCTAGACCTGCGCCGCTCAGGCCAATGACATATGAGGATTTTCTGGAAAGATCTTCAATCAGCGGCTTGGAAGAGCGACCACTGAGTGATTCGTCAGAGATAAGAAGAATACCGCATTTTACTTTCTTTAAGCTTCGAGTGTAATGTAGCGCTCGCAAGGCGCTAAGCAAAGTGGCCAACCCTCCTTTTCCTCGGGATACGCCTGAGCCATATATTCTTCCACGTTCTTCATAAAAGGGTACAAAATCAGAGAAGGGAATGGCATTGTCCAAGTTGCCCAAGATCAAAATATCATTATGATCATTGGTGTGATTGCTGAAATATAAATTATTGGCAAATTCTGCACGAGGAAAAACATGTCGTTGAAATTTGAAATTCTGAATTTGATTGGCAAGCCAGCGACCAAATGAATTAATACCTTCAATATTGTGAACATAAGAATTGATACTGACCATTTTGGCAAGATCTTCTTCCATAGTACCTAGATTGCCTCGTAGGAAGCTTCTAAGACGTACATTAATTGGCGGTTTGTTGTGTTTTGTTTCACTTTGAGCGAGTAGTTTCTCGTCAGTTGATACCTGATCAATTTGCTGGCTTCCAAAATAGCGCTCGACAGCGACATTTAGCATACGATTAACCAAAGATTCATAGGTGTATCCAGCTGCCTTCGCTGCGGTTACATAGGAGCCTGTAAAACCTAGGCTTGCCATGGAGTTTAATTCGAGCACAAAGAGATTGTTATGCTCGTCCATACGGAAATCAATTCGGCAGAAGTCATAAATACCTAACACACGGGCTGTTTCTTTGGCCAGCCGTCTCAATTCTTCGGCTAGTTTGTCATCAACCAGTGCAGGGCATATCTTTGCTTTGGGTGTTCTCAGTTTATCATCCAGGCTTTGGATGGCATTGGGATCTCCTTCCAAATCAATCTCTACAATAGGTAAGGTTTCAGGGTCTTGGTTACCAAGAATACCGACGGCAAATTCACGCCCCGGAATGAACTTTTCCACTAAAACAGGCTGATTAAATTCATTGACTAAATTGCTGATAGCTTTTTGCAGTGCTTTTTTGTTATCGATCACCTCAATGCCCATGGATACGGCTTCCATTTTTGGCTTTATGATGACTGGGTAGGGCAGATTGTCTGGAACCAGGTCAGGTGACATGAGAACCCAGAAAGGTGCTGTTGGGAGTCCGCTTGATTCAAGCATCATTTTGGTGGTGACTTTATCTAAGGCGACACCATGACCGGCAGGGCTTGAACCAACATAAGGGATGCCACTCATTTCTAGCAAAGAAGGAATGTGCGTGTAGCGACTGACGCCCTGCAAACCATAGGCCATATTAAAAACCATGCCAGGCTTCTCACCCTGAACAACCCGGGGCATAAAATCAATCAGTTTTTCAATGACATTGATGTTGCCTTCAATGATGCGTACATTATGTCCGCCTTTTTCCAAAGCTGCGGCAACCCGCTCAACGGTTTGTGGGTTATAGACTTCTTTATTTTGCATACCGAAAACATTGATGACACCTTCCACATCTTGGCTTTTATTGTAAATAACCGCAACTCTCATGAGTGAGTCCTTAAAGAGTAAAGAGGAACTTGTCCTCAAGATATCGTATCAAATGAATCATAGAGATTAACTTTGTTAGCGCTTTTGGTAGGCTTGTTCTAAAACACCGCAAGTGATTTGTTGTTCTAACTCGGTTGCTTTTTCAGTTGGGCAAAAAACAATAATTGTGATTATATGCTTAGCATCTTCATTCGTGCTAATAATTATCCGCGGTTCAGCCCCTGGAAAATCCACGCCGGTATGTTTCTCTATATAAGTGTTATATCGTTTAGCGACTTCAATAAATTCAACGGAAAAACTATCAATCTCTGCGGCAATCCACTCGCATAATTTGGCTATATTAACACCCGGTTCAATGACAATATCAAAGCTGTGAAACACGTAGCGTTTAGAGAAATTCAAGTTCTTTACAGGCTCGGATAAAAACAGGCTATTAGGAACTACAATTGTTTTGCCTGTAAAGGTGTAATTATTTGGTTTTTTATCAAGTTCTTGTAAAGTTGTGGAGAATATATTGTAGTCAATGACTTCACCTCGATGTGGCCCCACTTCTATCCAGTCATTAATAGAAAAGGTACCAGAGGCTGCGCGCAGTAATGCCCCACTAAAACACAAGATCAATTCTTTTGTGGCAATCACCAATGCTAGCGCTACGGCGGCAATTGAGAAAGCAAAGTTACTAAACTCTGGCCACCAAATACTAAACAAACCAAAAAAGATAATTAACCAACTTAGGTTCTTAACTCGGGTTGACCACTGCCTTTGCCTTTCAGATAGTATGGCACTATTACGTTTGATGAGATGAATGAAGATAATTCGAACTAGCAACAACAGTATAATAAGTACACAACTTTGTAACGGTTTGCTGTTTAGCAGAATAATTGATAGTTCAAGATATGTCATAACCCTGGTTCAAAGATAAGTATTGAATATTAATATTCAATGTGGCGAAGTTTATATCATGCCTTAAATTTATGGCTTCCCGTAAGTTAGTTATTTTTTGTGTGATTATTTAGTTAAGAACCGTTTTAGTTATTATGTTGTATCTTTGGTATCTAGCAGTGCTTTGGCTTTATTGCGGCAAACTTAGGTTTGTGATTTCAGCTCAGTTTTTATCCTGGCAATACGCGCTTTGCGCACGTTGGCATTAATCACTTCAGCTAAACGCATTGTACCATCATGTTTTTCTTTTAGCTCGGCTGCAATTTCTCCGGCATTGACGCTGCTTGCGGCAACAAATGCTTGGGTCAATCGTTCTGATTGCGCGTAGTTTTTTTTAGCGTAGCCAGGGCGGCCATGGAAGTCACAGGCGCAGGCTTGCAGAAACTCATTAAAACGATCTGGTTTACGGTAAGCGTCGACGGTTTGTAGGATGTCTGCGATGGTGGATGGTTTCAGCTCTGCCGCACGGTGGATATTGCTGTGAAAACGGGCAACCAGTATGGCCAGTTGACGGGCATCTTTGGGCGCTCGAATGCGTTCGCATAGTCCTTCGACTAATTCAATACTACGTGCTTCATGACCAATATGGCGTGGCCATTCTTCGGGTGGCGTGGTGCCTTTACCCAGATCATGTGTGAGTGCGGCAAAACGAACCGGCAACGAGTAATTTTTTGCGGCCGCATGGTCGATGGCCAGCATGGTGTGCAAGCCGGTATCAATCTCCGGGTGGGCATGGGCGGGTTGCGGCACACCAAACAAGACATCCACTTCCGGCATGATGCGGGCCAGGGCACTACATTCACGCAATTGGTAAAGCATGCGGGAGGGATTGTCTTCCATTAATCCGCGTGAGATTTCTTGCCAGACGCGCTCTGGTACCAGTGCGTCCACTTCGCCGCTGTGTACCATGTCATTCATTAACTTCAAGGTTTCTGGCGCAATACGGAAGCTAAAACGTGCGGCAAAGCGTGCTGTTCTTAAAATGCGTACGGGATCTTCGGAAAAAGCCGGGCTGATATGGCGCAAAATGCCAGCCTCCAAGTCGGCTACACCATTGAAGGGATCAATAATATTGCCATCTTGGTCTTTGGCGATGGCATTAATGGTTAAGTCGCGTCGTGCCAGGTCTTCTTGTAATGTGACGTTGGGTGAGGTAAATACCTCAAACCCTTTGTAGCCACGGGAGACTTTGCGCTCGGTTCGTGCTAGTGCATATTGTTCATGTGTCTTGGGATGTAGAAAAACAGGGAAGTCCTTGCCGACTGGGCGGTAGCCTAGCTGAGTCATTTCTTCCGGGGTAGAGCCCACTACAACATAGTCGTGATCTTTGACTGGAAGACCTAATAGCTCATCACGGACAGAGCCACCAATTAAATAAGTTTTCAATTTGAATGGTTATATAGTTATTTTGAATTAACGATTCCTAGACGATGCTTTAGTGTTGGTGCATTCCGGCCATGCTCCAAGACTTTAGAATAATAGATGGAGTTCTTCAAAACTTTCTTAACATAGTCGCGTGTTTCATTAAACGGAATTGTTTCAGCATAGATAGCACCTTCTAACTGATGAGTGCTGTCACGCCATTGATCTGCTCGTACTGGACCGGCATTATAAGCGGCTGAGGCTAATAGCGGTTGGTTATCAAACGTTGTGAGGACATGTTTTAGATAATATGCGCCCATTTTTAGGTTTGTATTAATATCCACAATAAGGTTTTGTCGGAAATTGCGCATGCCCAATCTGTTGGCCACCCATTTGGCAGTATCTGGCATTATTTGCATTAGGCCCATCGCACCAGCACTTGACCTAATGTCAGAGTTGAAACGACTTTCTTGGCGAATTAGACCATATACCCAGGCCTCATCAAGTTCATGGGGTTGTAGCGCAAGTTTCATTGAATCACGATGTGGTGCTAGAAAGCGTAGATTAAAATTATGTTGCGAGACGGTTCTGTTGGCTGCATTAATAGCGCGCTCATATAAACCGTGACGACGTGCGATTTCTGAAGCAGCCAGTAACTCTCTATCATTGAGGTATCGTACTACCCATACCCACTCACGGTAAGCCTCTGCACGAAGATTTAGTTTATAAAAAGCCAGTGTACGTTGAATTTCTGGTCTTTGTAGCATGGCGTTAATTTCTGTTGCGCTAGGTTCGTATAATTGATCGGGTATGTTCAGTATCGTACCCAATTCCTCTTTCGCCAATTGCCCATAAAAACTGTGATGGGTGCTTAATGATGCGAACAGGGCATCAGCTTCTAGCGTCACGCCAATTGCTTTAAGTGCACGTGCTTTCCAATACTGCCAAGTGTCAATTTGTTGTTTAGAAGCAGACATGCTTTCAATACTGTTTAGTACGATATTCCAATTTTGTGCACGCAGAGCAGCACGTGTCTTCCATGCAAGCATGGTGTCAGTAAATGGATAAGGTGTAGCAGAATGGGTTGCTCTAATGAACCAATTTAGGGCGCGTGAATCATGTCTAAGTGTCGCATGATAGGCTAGTTTTCCTAGGAAATAGGATTGATCAGATGGTGTTAGTTGATTTTCTACTCTTAACCAATAGGCATAAGCTTGATTGGTGTCATTGCGAAGCAAACGTAGCAGTGCAAATAAAACAATTTCACGGTTGGCACGTGACAGTTTTTTGTTATGTTGTGTTTTTAGATAGTGCAGTGGGTCTTGCGCGGCAGCATTTAGTTGGTCTGTATTGAGTGTCTCATGGCTTGGAATGTAGTAGTTTATATGCCGTGCCACTCCTGTTTGCCCAGCTTCCAATGCCAGCCGTAGACGTGCCCAAACCTCATCTATAGAGATTCTTCCGCTGTAGATAAGCGTATCAAATACGGGAGTACAGCTATCTGGCAGGCTATCAGCCGTAAACCATAATGGGCGTGCATCAACCAGTACGGTAGGGTCTTCTGCATGGATGCGTTGTTGATAAGCGTAGCAGTTTAGTTCTATATCTGTATTCACCAGCGCTGGGTATTCTTCGCCAAACAGTTTCCACTGTTGATTCTTGCCCAATATTTTTAGCCATTCTGCACGTAATCTATCAGCCATTACGCTGTTTTTATGCTTAGTAAGAAATGCCCGGATTGTTGTTACATCTTTATCTTCTAATTCTAAGCGTAACTGATAAAAATCTAGGTAATCGGCTAAAATATGGTTTTGGAAGTGCTTGGCATAATTTGCCAAGAGGACTGAGTTTCCTGCCTGAAAGGCTTTACGCGCAGCAATAAAATCAGCACCTTGGTCAGCTGAAAGCGTCCCAAAATAAAGAAATAGTAATAATCCAGTTAGATATCTTTTCATGATCAGGATCAACTAAATGTGACATGTCAAAAGAATGATCAAACACTAAATATATTGCTAGCTTATTACTAAAGCTAGATTACCGCAGCCTCGACTGCGATAGTCTAGGTATTAAATTTGTATTTCCTTCTTCTACTCTCCTCGAATTGCGGGAGGTTTGTATTACTGGCGATATAAAAAATCAGGTAACACCCTGGCCTAACATCGCATCAGCTACTTTGACGAAACCAGCAATGTTGGCGCCGTCAACATAATTCACACTGCCGTCAGGTTTGGTGCCATATTGTAAACAAGACTTATGAATCGCTTGCATAATCTCAAGTAGTCGTGCATCAACTTCATCATGTGTCCAGGCAAGACGCATGGCATGCTGGCTCATTTCTAGACCAGAGGTCGCTACACCACCCGCATTACTTGCTTTACCCGGCGCATAAAGGACATTATTGTTATGGAAACACTCTACTGCTTCTACAGTTGAGGGCATATTCGCGCCTTCTGCGACACAAATTACGCCATTATTTACTAGAGTTTGTGCATCGTTTCCACTGATTTCATTTTGAGTGGCACAAGGTAGCGCAACATCAACAGGCACATGCCAAGGCTTGGTGTTTGGTGCAAAGCTGGCATTGACACGTTTTGCGTATTCATCGACTCGCGCATATAAATGATTTTTTACTTCCGATAAGATTGCTAATTTTTCAGTAGTGAACCCATCTTCATCAATCACTGTACCACTTGAGTCTGAAACGGTGACGACTTTAGCTCCCAGCGCCATGGCTTTTTCAACGGCAAATTGGGCGACATTACCTGAACCAGAGATGGAAACACGTAGACCATTAAAAGAGCGTCCCGCATGTTTTAGGACTTCTTCAGCAAAATATACGGTGCCATAGCCTGTTGCTTCAGGGCGCACCAGAGATCCACCAAAACTGAGGCCTTTTCCGGTAAAGATACAATCAGACTGATTAGCCAGTTTCTTTACCATGCCTGCCATATAGCCGACTTCACGTCCACCAACACCAATGTCACCAGCGGGAACATCGGTATTTGACCCAACGTGACGGAAAAGCTCGCTTGCGTAGGCTTGGCAGAAACGCATAATTTCTCCCGGGCTTTTTCCTTTAGGATCAAAATCTGAACCGCCTTTACCGCCACCCATGGGTAGTGTTGTTAAAGCGTTTTTAAAGGTTTGTTCAAATGCCAGGAATTTTAAGATGGAAAGATTTACTGATGGGTGGAAACGTGTACCCCCTTTATATGGACCAATCGAAGAGCTATGTTGTATACGATAACCACGATTAACTTTAACTTCTCCTTGATCACTTACCCAGGCTACACGAAAAATAATGACGCGCTCTGGTTCTACCAGGCGATCTAATACGCCATGTTCTGCATAGCGCGGATTCTCCGTGATGAAAGGCCACAAGCTTTCCATGACTTCGTTGACCGCTTGTATAAATTCTGGTTGAACTGGATTACGTTCAGCAACATACTCGCTGAACTCCTGAAAACTCTGATATTTCATTTCAATTTCCCCGATTAAATAATGGTTTTTAGCGAATACTCAATTCTGCCAAATTAATTCATAAGCTGCACTGTATTTTTGTAAAAAAACAGGAGAATTAATTAAGTTTTTTTAATTTAAGCAGACACCAATAATTTTTATATTAAAAATATGTAGATTTTAAGAAATTTTCATGTCTATAGTATTGTCTGAAGTTAAGGAAGCTTATCAACGTTAATATCCCATGAAAAAAATTTCTAGAAGAAACCTCATTAAATTTGGCATGCTGGGCAGTCTGACCAGCCTGCTTAGTATTAGTAATGGTAGTATCGCAAGGATTCTAGCAATATCACCAGCTCCAACGCCCAGTGAGGTTGAAGGTCCGTTTTATCCCGTTGCAAATCAGTTAGACAAAGATGCTGATTTAACAAAAATTAAAGGCCAAAATGGCTTGGCCAAGGGTCAGCATATCATTATTAGCGGTCAAGTTAGGGATATAACAGGCCAATCAGTTAAAAATGCCATCATTGAAATTTGGCAGGCTAATGCTAATGGTCGGTATCATCATCCGCGTGACACCAATGTGGCACCACTGGATCCAAATTTCCAAGGCTGGGCAATTATTAGCAGTGTGCAGGATGGTTTATTTCGTTTTAAAACGGTTATTCCTGGCGCTTATCCCGCAACAAAAAACTGGATAAGACCACCACATATCCATATGAAGATTTCTAAACAAGGTTTTCCGACGTTGGTTACTCAAATGTATTTTCCTGACGAGCAATTAAATAAAACGGATTTATTATTGAGCAATAAACATACTACAGAGCGATCTTTAATGATGGCGAAAAAAATTGTTCGGCAAGGAAATTTAGATATTTACGAGTACAATATTGTGCTGAGGAAGCATTGATAAGCTCATGAATCGTTGGAAGGATAGATTTAACGCTTCTTTAACCGCTTAGTCACTTAGTATTAATATGCTGAGTATATTAATATTGATGTTTTTTTTTAATATTTTTTAAAATAGAGACCATGACAACAAAACATTGTCCCCTGCTTATTCTGGGTTCTGGCCCTGCTGGTTATACTGCTGCGGTATATGCGGCGCGTGCTAACTTAAATCCTGTCATTATTACTGGGCTGGAGCAGGGTGGCCAATTAATGACAACGACTGATGTTGATAATTGGCCTGCTGATGCAATGGGTGTGCAAGGCCCTGAATTGATGGAGCGATTTCAGAAACATGCCGAGCGCTTTAATACCGAGATAATTTTTGATCATATTCATACTACAAAGTTGACTGAAAAGCCAATTAGTCTAATTGGGGATCAAGGGACATATACTTGCGATGCGTTAATTATAGCGACAGGTGCTTCAGCGCAGTATTTAGGCTTGCCTTCTGAAGAAGCGTTTATGGGTCGTGGTGTGTCTGGTTGCGCAACTTGTGATGGTTTTTTCTATAAAGGACAGGATGTTGCTGTCATCGGTGGAGGTAATACTGCTGTTGAAGAAGCACTGTATCTTTCTAATATTGCAAACAACGTGACAGTTGTCCATCGGCGTGATCAGTTTCGTTCAGAGAAGATTTTAATTGATAAATTGATGGATAGAGTGCAAAACGGCAATATTAAGTTAGAGCTAAATCATGTGTTGGATGAGGTGTTAGGCGATGATTCTGGTGTCACGGGTATGCGTATCAAGAGTACGCAGGATAATGCCACCAAAACACTGGATTTACATGGTGTGTTTATTGCCATTGGACACAAACCCAATACGGATATTTTCGCAGAGCAATTGGAAATGGAAAATGGTTATATCGTTACCCATAGCGGTAATCATGGTAATGCGACGGCTACCAGTATTCCGGGAGTTTTTGCTGCAGGTGATGTTCAAGATCACATCTATCGTCAGGCAGTAACCAGCGCAGCAAGTGGTTGTATGGCTGCATTGGATGCAGAGAAATATCTGGATGATTTAGGCTAGGTTAGAATTGTGCGGGAGGATAAGGAGTCTGAGTCAGATTCACTTGAGGA
>JAOULU010000277.1 GCA_029881855.1 Nitrosomonas sp.
ATAAATTCAGTTTGATGTTGTATTTGATTTTGTACTTATTTGTAAAAACTTTTTTAATGGATATGGTGCATAGAAAAATATGAAAGGGTTCCAAAAAATATCAGGCATACTTCAGAAACATAGCGACTCAGCTTATATGTCATCTGGTCAAGAAGAAGTTAATTTAGCAAAGCTAGAAAAGAAATTTTCCAAAGCGCGTGCATCATTGCTGTCTTTACAACATGAAGATGGTCATTGGTGTTTTCCGCTAGAGGCTGATTGTACGATTCCCGCAGAATATATATTAATGATGCACTTCATGGATGAAGTGGATGTTGTTTTAGAAAATAAAATAGCACGCTTTATTCGTGAGCAACAAGATCTTGTGCATGGTGGATGGCCACTATATTACGGCGGTCACTTTGATATTAGTTGCACAATTAAATCGTATTATGCGTTGAAACTTGTTGGTGATTCTCCAGACGCTGCCCACATGGTAAATGCACGAAAGGCTATTTTGGAGCATGGTGGCGCAGCGAAAGCTAATGTTTTTACTCGTATACTGCTCGCCATGTATGGGCAGATTCCTTGGCGTGGCGTACCTGTGGTGCCATCAGAACTGGTTTTATTACCACGCTGGTTTCCCTTTCACTTGAGTAAAGTTTCGTACTGGTCACGCACAGTGATGGTGCCATTGACCATTTTATGCACATTGAAAGCGCGTGCTGCCAATCCACGTAATATAGACATACGTGAATTATTTACCGTTGCACCTGAGGAAGAGAAGAATTATTTTCCTCAAGAAAAAACACGCCTCAAACGATTTTTTATGTTGGTTGAGCGGATTTTGTCAAAGGTTGAGCCCCTTTTCCCGGATTTTCTTCGTCAATATTCCGTGCGTCGTGCAGAACGCTGGACACTTGAGCGTTTGAATGGAGAGTGTGGCATAGGTGCTATTTTCCCAGCTATGGTTAATGCGCATGAAGCATTGGCGTTATTGGGCTATGAATATGATCACCCAAGCCGGGCGCAATGTCGTAGAGCATTGCAGGGCTTATTGATAGATGAAGGTCAACGTGCTTGGTGCCAACCTTGTACATCGCCTATTTGGGACACCGTATTAACGGGTCTTGCACTACAGGAAGATCAAGAAACCGACCAGCAGCCTGTTAAAGCGGGGTTGGATTGGTTAGTGACCCAGCAAATTCTCGATGAACCGGGTGATTGGCGAGATAGTCGTCCCAAGCTGCCAGGTGGGGGCTGGGCTTTTCAATATGCTAATCCACATTATCCTGATTTGGATGATACCGCCGCAGTAGCTTGGGCTTTGGGGCAAGGCAATGACCCGACTTATCAGCATAGTATGACACGTGCGTCAAACTGGTTAGCTGGTATGCAATCGAGTAATGGGGGGTTTGCTGCTTTTGATATCGACAATACCTATCATTACTTAAATGAAATTCCTTTTGCGGATCATGGTGCATTAATTGATCCGCCCACAAGCGATGTAACAGCACGTTGTGTTGGCTACCTTGCAAAATATGGCGAACAGTGTCACCAGGAAGTTGTGCAGCGTGGTATTGACTATTTGTTCAGAGAACAAGAATCGAATGGTGCCTGGTTTGGTCGTTGGGGTACTAATTATATTTATGGTACCTGGTCAGTTCTGGAGGCTTTGCAGCTTGCAAAGCAGGATGTCGAGCATATTGGCATTCGTCGCGCGGTCTTGTGGCTGAAATCAGTTCAGCGTGATGATGGCGGATGGGGTGAAAGTAACGATTCTTATCTGGACCCAAAGACGGCTGGACAGTTCGATACCAGCACATCATTCCAAACTGCTTGGGCATTATTGGGTTTGATGGCTGCAGGTGAAGTTAACAGTCAAGCTGTTCGTCGTGGTATCAATTATTTATTACATACGCAACCAAGAAATGGTTTATGGGATGATCCTTGGTTTACTGCACCGGGGTTTCCTCGTGTTTTCTACCTAAGATATCATGGTTATTCAAAATATTTTCCACTATGGGCTCTAGCTCGGTATCGTGTGTTGACTAGAGAGAGGGCTGCATGTACGTCGTAGGAATTGTTTCAGCGTTAAAATCTGAGGCAAGTTGTTTAATGAATCTGCGTTTTCCTGTTTTGAAAGTTGCGAATATTGATCGGCATGCAAGATTATGCCTAAGCAGTATGGGTGATAACGCAGCACAGCTTGCTTCTGAAAGTTTACTTGAATTAGGTGTTGAGGCATTAGCGAGCTTTGGTGTTGCCGCTGCATTAGATAAAAAGTTAATACCTGGTGATTTGGTTTTAGCTGAAAAAATTATTGATGTAGGTGCTGAACAAGAAAGCTTACCAACGACATTGGCATGGCGGAATCGATTGGAACAAATGTTGTCGCCAAAATTGACTATTGTCGGCGGGTCAATTGCAAAAAGTACAATACCGTTAACAACTGCACAGTCGAAGCTCGAATTAGCTGAAGCCACGGGTGCTTGTGCGGCCGATATGGAAAGTGCGGCCATTGCAAGAATAGCAGCGCGGGAAGGTGTACCATTTATTGCAATACGCGCCATTGTTGACCCACTTGAGTTTTCCCCGCCTGAAGCATTGTTGAGTGCGGTTTACCCTGAAGGTAGTGTGGATGTACTGCGTTTGACA
>JAOULU010000278.1 GCA_029881855.1 Nitrosomonas sp.
TAAACTCCTCTAAAACAACACGTTTGAATTTTTCAGGGCTCCGTATGAACCGCCATATTAAAATATTTGTTATTTTGCTCGGATTTCTGGTTTTGCCTGAAGCCGCCCTGGCGTCTGGTCAGACACTGGTTGAAGGTGTTGTGCTTGATCAATCTTCTTCTGTGTATGAAACAGGTTCTAAACTCTCCTTTTATATTGACCATGATAGAACCAGAACCATTGATGAAGTATCACATGCTTCATTTAGGAAAAATTTTAATATCGTAAAATATTCTACGCCTGTCATTAAAAAATCCGGCAGCGTTATCTGGGCCAGGTTAGAGATTGATAATCAAACATCAATAAACCAGTATTATTTATTTAATGACTACTTTCCTCTATACAAACAACAAGTCTTTTACAAAGACAAAAATAATATAAATAGAGAAATGCAGGCAGGCCATTTTTATGGCAACGCTAGTCACAGTTTGCATGAGCGGCATACCATTCTTCCGCTGGAGCTGCGCAAGGGAAAAAATATTCTTTTTCTCAGGTTTGAACAGCCATTCGAGGCGCTGCATTTAAATATGTTAGTCAGCGATGCAGTTGGTCTATCAGACTTGTCTGCATTAAATACCGCTGAAATTTCGCTTTACGTTGCCCTTATCATCGCGTTCTTTCTATTTAATATGGTCATCTTTCTGGTAATACGTGACGATGCTTATTTCTATTATTCCATGCATGTACTGTTAATTGGTGCCTTCTTTGCGACATTTTATGGCTTTCCATTTTCATGGTTAGGGACAAGCCCCTATTTCAATGCAGCGTTCATTCCGAATTACATCTCTCAGATATCCGGAATCTTTGGGGTGCTGTTTTTTCTTCATTTTCTAAAAGTTCGAGAACGTTCAGAAAAAGCATTTCGTTACTTTAAACTGATTATCTATGCTGTCGTCCTGAATTTTATTTATATGCTAAGCGGGGGAGCGTTTGCATTAGAACTTTGGATATTAATTCTGGCTATTGGTTCAGTCTCACAGCTTGTTTTTTCAATCAGCTATATTCGCCAGGACCCATATTGTATTTTTTATACGATTGCCTGGGGTTTGCATCTGGGGATCATCATACTCTATATCCTCGGCGCAGCAGAGGTAGCTGAAACACATATTCGAAACGGTCATATTATGTTTGGCAGCATATTTGAAATGCTGATCCTGACATTTGCCCTGGGTTACCGATTCACCAGCATTCTCAAAGAAAAAGAAGTCATAGAACAACAGGTGTTTCAGGTACTGAGAAGAGAAGATTCCCTGGTCCAGCTTTCGTACAGGGACTCACTAACAGGGGCATATAACCGACGTAAGTTTGATGAAGTTCTATCACAGGAGTTAAAAACATCCGAAGAGGACGGTACCTCTTTCAGTTTAATCCTGATCGATATTGACCACTTTAAAGATGTCAATGACCAGTATGGTCATGAGACGGGCGATAAAGTGCTTAAAGAATTTGCGAAAGTGATTTCACGTTTTATTAGAAAATCTGACACCTTCTGCAGATTTGGTGGCGAAGAGTTTTCGCTCATTGTTGATTCAGGTGAAATATCGGATGCGGAATCGCTTGCAGAAAAGATTCGCCAGGAATTGGAAAACATGCAATTACTGGAGCAAAAAATTTCAATGACCGTATCCTGCGGCGTTACGGTATACAAAATGGAGGATAGCGTTTCTTCTATATTAAAGAGAGCGGATGAAGCACTCTACAAGGCTAAAAATGACGGACGTAATAAAGTCGTTACGTTTGATATAACATAATCAAGTACGCTGGCTCCTTGTGTTTTTGGTTATTTATTTTTATAAATTTGCTTTAATATGCAACGTATACCGACCTACTTCATTACCATCAAACAATTGCCTAGCATAGATAGAATACTCACCTGGTATTGAATTTTTTGGAATAAAATAATTAATCATTAATTCACTTTCTTCGGATATCATATTTTCGTGTTCAAATTCCGGTATTAGTGTACAACTATTTCCATCTAATCTTTTCTTACCATTGAAAATGCTACCAGTTAACCACGCTTTTGCACGCTCAGGTAGTTCACAACATATTTCTAATCGTGTTCGCTCTTTAATATCGTATATAGGTTTTCTTGCAATAAATCGATAAGAATTATATTCATTATTAACGTTTGGTATATTGTCTACTACATTAAAATTGCGCCATACCACATTATTATTCTGTGACATAAAATTCCAAAAACTATTTATGCTTGATATTTTTGATAGATCTGGCGCCGGACTAAATGGATTATGAATAATTCCAACAAAGCAATAATGACCGGGCTCAGGTACATTATTCCAGACTAAAGGTCCGTACACCATAGTCATGTCATTCATCGGAATTACAGGGATATCAATAGAACCTATTTGAGTCCAATATTTTGGCATGACAAGCGTACTGCCTCTACTCCAATATATATCAACGGTCGATTGATATGCCAGTATGGGTGACTGATTAAACACTCTGACATATAGTACGTTGGGATTACCGTGCTCGACATTATCACTTAATAAAACATTATTTAATGTGCCACTGTATTGTCCAAATTCTTTATCTGGGCGATTTACAGGTATATTTCGCACGATAATGTCCGG
>JAOULU010000279.1 GCA_029881855.1 Nitrosomonas sp.
GATTATTTCTCCATTTTTCTTCCTAGAAATATCCAAAAAAGCAAGACTCTACCAAACCATCACAAAGATTGTGATTGAAAAATCATTTCAATATTTCAGTGATAAAACTGGAGAGTTTTCAATTAATCTGACGCTGGAAGATATTTTAAACGACGAAATTGTAACGCTACTCAAGCAAAAAATTAAAGAACATCAAATAGGTGAACGGCTAGTCATTGAGTTAGTTGAATCAGAAGGTATTGAAGAATACGAAAATGTTCATGAATTTATTAGCGTCATGAAATCTATGGGCTGCAAAATAGCTATAGATGATTTTGGCACTGGCTACTCTAACTTCGAATATCTGATGAAACTAGATGCCGATTACATCAAAATTGATGGTAGCCTGATCAAAAACATACACATCGACCAATACGCTGAAATGGTTGTCGATTTAATTGTAAATTTTGCCAAACGGATGAACATGCAGATCATTGCAGAGTATGTCCACAATGAAGCAGTACAGAAAAAAGTTGAAGCTATGGGTATTCACTACTCACAAGGCTATTATATTGAAGAACCCAAAGAACTAATTCTGGATCTAGAATAAAAACTCACGATCTCTACTTTTCTCAAATATTGCTTTCGTTTGACCAACTATCCCAACACGTTAATTATCCACACATCAATACTAATCTGATACAGCTACCCATAATGGTGAACTGTATATAAACTAGCAAGTTTTAACTCTCTTGGTAACAAATAAATTAAGTTTTATTTCTCGCCATTAAAGGAATGAATAACCATGAATCACGATGCGATATCATGTGAACTGCATGACTTTGTTGAAGTAGCTTGTATGTATGGCTATCAATTAAAATTAACCTTAAAAGACAGCCAAACTATGGAAGGTAAAGCTATTGATATCATCTGTTCTACTAACACTGGCGAGTGCCTAGTGATTGATAATCAGGGTACAAAACAACAGATTGAATTGACTAAACTGGCTAAAATGGAAGTCACCACACCCAACTCAAAATTTAAAGAGGTTATTTTTTAATAACTTTAAATAAAGATTATTAGCATAAAAATTATTCTCTTTTTCGAGATAATCAACCCATACACCCATGAGCCGGTTAGCAAAATATACCTGGATTATTTTCAGCGTTATCACCTTAAGCCTAGTCAGTGCAATTATATTTCTGACTATGATTGCTGACACCAGCACATTTAAACCATTGATTTCTCAATGGGTTAAAGAAAACAAACACCGTACATTAATCTTTGATGGTGACATAAAACTTAGTTTCAATCCAAAACTGGGCATTAATCTTGGCCAGATTTCATTAAGTGAATATAAGCAAGATAAGGTTTTTGCTTCTGTTGAACAAGCGCATATAACACTGGCACTCCTTCCATTGCTGCGTAAACAATTCATTGTTGATGAAATAACTATTCAGGGACTTAAAACTACCATCATACGTTTCCAGGATGGTCACACTAATATCGATGACTTAATCACGCATAATGAAGAGACAACAACCTTTTCTTTTAATATTGGTCATGCGGAAATTGTCGCTACAGATATTTTGCTGAAAGATTATATTACCAATAAAATTGCTACATTTAGTGATTTAAATTTAAAAACTGGGCGCTTAAGCACTCATTCGCTTAATCAAATAAAGTTACATAGCAGTGGCCAGATCACAACATCCAACACACCGGGAAGCACGACGTTTGATCTCAATTTAGCGGCCACTCAGATACAACTGAATGACGGCTATATTGCCAGTGACCCCATCCTTCTATCATTTAATATCGCTGATTCTACTAGCCATTTCACTGGAAGGCTCTCAATCTCTGATTTCACGCATACTGACAACCAATTAAAAAGTGAGTTAATACAGCTTGAATTAACCTCACAAAAAGATACGCAGGTTTTAATGGCTTCTATTAACACCTCATTTATCGGCAAACCTGATAAACAAATATGGACGCTACCTGACATCAATTCGGTTCTTAACCTTACCCATAAAGAAGAGTTCAATCCACCCATTAAAGGTCAATTATCAGGCAATCTGATTTTTAATCCATTAACAGAAACAATACAAATGCATTACACAGGTAAGTTTGCTAATAGCCCTTTCCAAGCAAGTTTTAACCTCACAAACTTCACTGAAAAAAATCTTGACCTATGTTTAGTTATTGACCAATTAGATTTGAATCATTTTATTACGTCTCAAACGCAACCATTAATCCCAAACCAGAAAAATACCGAAAAATCGAAATCCAATGATCAGGCTGAACAAGGCAGGGCACTGTGGCCCTCTTTTTTAGAGGATCTAAATATAACCGGGTTAATTCACATTGGTCAATTGCAAATTGGTGACATACAATCAACCGATATACAATTACATATCCAACCTAACAACCCAATCTCTTTTAAAACCAACTAAACTTAATCATAGAATGACAGCATTCGCTACGCAATTAATACAGTGGCAATATAAAAATGGGCGGCATCATTTACCTTGGCAGCAAACACGCGACCCATATTGTATTTGGTTATCAGAGATTATGCTGCAACAGACACAAGTCAATACAGTCATTCCTTATTATGGACGCTTTATGCAAAGCTTTCCAAATATCAAAC
>JAOULU010000031.1 GCA_029881855.1 Nitrosomonas sp.
CTCAGCGGTCATGCAACAAGTGCATAGTAATTATGAAATAGATTTATTCCAGGATTTAATCAAGGCTGCCGCACGAGCAACCCATACCAAAGATTTTGCAGATAACTCGCTAAAAGTCATTGCCGACCATATCCGTGCTTGTGCTTTTTTAATTACTGATGGTGTGATTCCTAGTAGCGAGGGACGTGGCTATGTTTTGCGGCGTATTATCCGCCGTGCTATTCGTCATGGTTATCGGCTGGGGCAAAAACAACCTTTCTTTTATCAACTGGTAGAAGATTTAAGCGCTGTAATGGGTCAGGCATATCCAGAATTAGTTGACGCTAAAGAACGTGTAGCAGCCGTTTTGCAACAAGAAGAAGAGCGTTTTGCTGAGACGTTAGAACACGGCATGCAAGTACTGGAAGGCGCATTAAGTCAGAAAATAACCGAACTTGATGGCGAAACGGCATTCCGACTCTATGATACCTTTGGTTTCCCGCTGGATTTGACAGCAGACATGGCGCGTGAGCGTGGTATTACAGTTGACCATGCGGGTTTTGAACAGGCGATGGAGAAACAGCGTGAACAAGCACGTGCGGCTAATAAATTCACTATGCAAGATGGGTTTGAATACAGTGGAGACCAAACCACTTTTCATGGTTATGACGCACTACAACATGAGGGGCGCATCCTGGCGATATATAAGCAAGGTGACCCAGTGGAATTTATTGAAGCAGGCGATGAAGCAATTGTGGTGCTGGACCATACCCCGTTCTATGCAGAATCAGGTGGACAAGTTGGGGATTGTGGCGAGCTACTGGCGGGTAATGGCACTTTTGTTGTTGAAGACACACAAAAAATTCAGGCGGATGTATTTGGTCATAAAGGCTTATTGCGTAGTGGTCGGCTGGTGATTAAGGATCAGGTTGTCGCTAAGGTGAACCTACTAACACGCACCAGCACGGCTAATAACCATTCTGCAACACACCTGCTACATGCCGCACTGCGACAGGTTCTGGGCCATCACGTCACACAGAAAGGTTCGCTGGTGGATGCCAATCGTGCACGCTTTGATTTTTCACACAACGCGCCCCTGACCCCAGAAGAAATACGTGAAACAGAGCGGCTGGTTAACGAACAAATCCGCCATAATTGGCCTGTAGAATCCGAGCTTATGAAATACGACGATGCTATCAAGCATGGTGCCATGGCATTGTTTGGTGAAAAATACACAGATGTTGTGCGTGTTATAGGTATGGGGGAGTTTTCTACCGAATTGTGTGGTGGTACCCATGTAGCTCAAATTGGCCAAATTGGCTTCTTTAAAATCATCATGGAGTCTGGTGTTGCAGCAGGGGTTAGACGCGTGGAAGCTGTGACAGGCAAAGCCGCAGTGGATTATGTGCAACAACGCGAAGAACAATTGCAGGAAATTGCCAGCACATTAAAAACCAGCCCGCAGGAAGTCACGCAAAAAATCACACAAATTATTGATAATGTGAGACGGACAGAAAAAGAATTAGCGCGGCTAAAAACAAAGCTTGCCGGCTCACAAAGCGATGAACTGATTGATCAAGCACAAGAAATAAGGGGTATCAAGGTATTAACTGCCAATCTGGAAGGCGCCAATGCTAAGACCTTGCGTGAAACACTGGATAAGCTCAAAGACAAATTAAAAACTTGCGCCATCGTACTGAGTGCAGTTGAAGACAGTAAGATAACTTTGATTGCTGGTGTTAGCACGGATGTGACCCAGCAAATTAAAGCAGGTGAATTGGTTAATTTTGTCGCGCAGCAAGTCGGTGGTAAAGGTGGCGGACGGCCTGACATGGCGCAGGCTGGCGGCACACAACCGGACCAATTGCCAAAGGCGCTTGAGAGCGTGAGTGGTTGGGTTGAGGAAAGAGTCGCCACAGACAATTAGGGTACCTTGTAGATTAGTGTGTCAACATCACTGCGCCATAGCGATAGCATTTGGCGATCTGGGTTATCGTTTTCGGAGCGGGGCTAATAGCGATGACAGCCCGTTATGATCTAGTTCCTGCATCAATGCCAATAGCTTGCCGATTTCTCCAGGCGGGAATCCTTCGCGAGCAAACCAATTAAGATAGTTCCCAGGTAAGTCAGCGATCACTCGCCCTTTATATTTGCCGTAAGGCATCACTCGTGTGACCAATAATTGTAGGTGTTGTGGACTTGGTGGGTTCATTGCTGTTGAATATTCCTGATTTTATAGCTTTTGGTTCATGAAGTAACCTGTACTTCCCGATGTAAACAGAGCATTTTTTTGCAATTAATGTTGGCATCAATGCGGCATCTTGACCGCAACCTATCAATCAGCGTGCAAAAGTTATCATTGTCTAACTAACAGTAATGCAATTTACCATGAATAAATTGAGTTTGTTTGGCGAAATTATTGGGCTTTCATTGCTAGAAAACGTGGGGTACACTTTCTGAACACTAAAATTTTAGCTATCCACTCAATAAGATTAAAACCATGGCCCAATATGTAATGTCTATGCTCCGCGTGAGCAAGATTGTCCCGCCCAAACGTCAAATTATCAAGGATATTTCGCTCAGTTTTTTCCCAGGGGCAAAGATCGGCCTGCTGGGTTTGAATGGTTCCGGTAAGTCTACCGTGCTGCGCATTATGGCCGATCAAGACAAGGAATATGACGGTGAAGTACAGCGCTTGCCTAACATTCGCATTGGCTATCTACCGCAAGAGCCGCAACTCAATCCTGAGCACACTGTGCGCCAGGAAGTGGAAGAAGGCTTAGGTGAAGTGATGCAAGCGCAAAAGAAACTAGACGAAGTGTATGCCGCTTATGCCGAAGAAGGCGCGGATTTTGACGCGCTGGCCGAAGAACAAGCGCGGCTGGAAGCCATTCTCGCCACAGCGGGTAGCGACACCGAGCATCAAATGGAGATCGCCGCTGATGCGCTACGCTTGCCGCCTTGGGATGCTGAGATCAAGGTGCTCTCCGGTGGTGAAAAACGCCGCGTTGCACTGTGTAAACTGCTGCTGGAAAAACCCGACATGCTGTTGCTGGATGAGCCGACCAACCACCTAGATGCCGAATCGGTCGAATGGCTGGAGCAATTCCTGGTACGCTTTCCCGGCACAGTTGTCGCCGTCACACACGACCGCTACTTCCTCGACAATGCCGCCGAGTGGATATTGGAACTGGATCGTGGTCATGGTATTCCGTGGAAAGGCAACTACTCCAGTTGGTTGGAGCAAAAAGAAGAACGATTGGAGCAAGAAAGCAAGCAAATGGACGCGCATCGAAAAGCCATGAAGAAGGAACTGGAGTGGGTGCGGCAAAACCCAAAAGGCCGCCAGGCCAAATCCAAAGCACGTCTGGCCCGTTTTGAAGAACTGAATTCGCAAGACTACCAAAAGCGTAACGAAACACAGGAAATTTTCATCCCGGTCGGTGAGCGGCTGGGTAACGAAGTGATCGAATTCAACGGGGTTTCTAAAGCTTACGGCGACCGATTACTGATCGACAACCTAAGCTTTAAAATCCCACCCGGCGCGATTGTCGGTATTATCGGCCCGAATGGCGCGGGTAAATCCACGCTGTTTAAGCTCATCACCGGCAAAGAACAGCCGGATTCCGGCGAAGTCAAAATCGGCCCCACCGTCCACATCGCCCATGTCGATCAAGCCAGAGACTCACTAGAAAACGACAAAACCGTATTCGACGCAATTTCCGGTGGCAACGACATCCTCACCGTCGGTAAATACACCACCCCAGCACGCGCTTACTTGGGTCGTTTCAACTTCAAAGGTGGCGACCAACAAAAAGTCATCGGCCAACTCTCCGGCGGTGAACGCGGGCGCTTGCATTTAGCGCAAACACTCATCTCTGGTGGCAACGTACTACTGCTGGACGAGCCGTCGAATGATTTGGATGTGGAAACCCTGCGTGCACTAGAAGACGCCCTGCTCGAATTTGCTGGCTGCGTGCTGGTCATCTCCCACGACCGCTGGTTCCTCGACCGCATTGCCACGCATATCTTGGCCGCCGAAGGTGAATCCCAATGGACCTTCTTCAATGGCAATTATCAAGAATACGAAGCGGATAAACGCAAACGCCTGGGTGAAGAAGGCGCGAAACCGAAACGGATTCGGTATAAGCCGATTAGTCGGTAAAAGTGTGACTCGCTATGCCTTTTCTTCTTCAGCTGAATGAAACATAACAACAGAAAACATATACAAAAAAATTCACCTGAAGAATTAGCGTCAGTACTCGCACAAATTGCTGATCAAGGCCATACATGAAGAATCATTAAAGCGGCACTTCAAAGACCAGATCGAAAAATTATTGGATGAAGATAAGCTTTAACCAATAGGGTTATACAAAACAACATTGCGCCAAATGTAACCAGCGGCGCAATGTTGTTGTTTTAACACAAAGCCTATGGTGCAGGCGCCATCAACACTTCTGCTGCTTTCTGCGCCATGATGCCATGCACGACTTTAGTGGGGTGCGTGCCATCCCAGAATAAATAAGTGTCCGGGTTAAGGCATTGGAACGGTGGAATATTAGGTGTGATACAGGCATCTTCGACGTTTGTGATACTAAAAGATGCCGGTTCGGTAATAATATTGTCGAGCAATGTGTGAAAATCCAGTAATCGCATGTCAACGCCTGGAACACCCGCCCAGCCACTATAAATCGCCATTAATCCGGCATTAAACGCATCAGTTAGGCTATTTGCTGCGAAAACAGAGCCGGGGAATATTTGGTCGAGTATTCTCACAGCCGGTGTTTCTCCGATAGCTGGCGCATTGACCACCAGGAAGCGTTTAGCACCGGCGATAGAGAGGGACTCAATCGCAGCGTTAATATTTGCTAGTGCAGCAGAAATGACGGCAATTGGATCTCCCCCTTCACTTAATGCAACCAAAGCGTCGCGGATATCATTGCCACCCATTTCCAACACAAATAAGGTGTTGTCAGAAATAGCAGGGGAACTGTCCAAGTAAGCATTTAATTGGTTATTCAGATTAAAGCGGCATTCATGGTCGTTTGCACGAGCACCGCCGACGGCATAATTGCTGGCGGCGACGCCCTCATCACGCAATGCAGGGAGGGTATTGCCAGACAAACCTTTGCCGCGTGCTAGTTGTTCAATCCAAGTGGCGCCATTTGAGAAATGATACCCCCCTTTGGCGTAACTGCCATCTGGGACTAAAAATATATCTAAGCTATCGTAGGGTGGCTTATTGATAGGAACGCCGAGACCGCAATCTTCACTTAAATCAAAGGATGCAGGATCTGAAAGGATTACAAAGGCATTACCCGCGTCGCTTAAACTGGTACCAAATGTGACAATCCGGTCGATAGCGTTATTTTGTGCAAATGAAACAGCTGAAAAAGAAAAACAAAGCATAAACACAATCACTAACATGGAGAATGGGTATTTTAATATTTGCATGGGATACTCCTATTAATATGATAAAGACCTATCGTGTTCATTTGACGGTAGGTTCCATTCGCCCTAATGGGCAAGGCTATTGTTTTAACTATTATCTGCCAATTGGGACTCATTTACAAAATTAGATCGCTTGATTCAAAATATTAACGTTATAGTCAAATCTTCGATTGATTGACAGCCAATACTTTTGGAGGAGTGAGATTCAAACCCCGCTTTGATAAGTCCAAGCTATACGGATTAATCCGTTTTCATTTTGTTTTATAGAGGTTAACAACGCGTAAAATTGTCCTTGCGGTCATACTCTTGCTATTTTCCACGCAATTGGTTGCAGAAAATGAAAGCATCGCATAATTGGACGGACAAGCCAAGCAGCTAGCCATGCAGTTGGCAACACAGTTAAAAGCACGGCTAAAAAATTTCATGCCGGCACATGCCATTAGCGCGTGCAATGTGAGCGCACCGCAGATTGATCACAAATATGCCGCCCTTTAAGATCCTTTTCACTGGTGGGGCGCCAATGCTGAGTAACATACCTTGTGCCATCTCACTTGATCCTTTTGCGATTCGGATGTTCTCATCCTGAGCCAGGATAATCCTAAATGTAATTACCGTGTTTTGTGTTTGGCTACACCTAATTTAGTTATTCAGCTTACGTTCAGGTTAGAAGTGTTTTAATAGATTTGTAAATTGTTTTAGGTTCAACAAAACAGTTAACTATCACTCTCCTTGTAGTACTGCCCCGCTATTCTTCTGTTTGGCGGGGCTTTTATTTTGCGGTTATCGCTTTTTAAGATTCCTCAAAACCTTTTGGAAGAATTGCTCCGTTGTCGCTTGTTACTTTTAGGCCTTTTGGCGGATTGTTTGCTTCAAAATTAGGAGCGGCCCATTGACGGCGGCTAACGGAGCCATGCACGATGTCGTCTTTTTGTATGGTGCGCTTTCTATTGGCAAGTTTGTCCATCCTTGGTTTATTACAGGGCGCATCTTTGTTGCTCAGGTTTTTATGAATTTCAAGATGTGTTGCTGGAATATTAATTCCCGCATCTAATGCCCTTTTAAACATCCATACTAAGGGAATGCTTGATAAGGCTTCATTCTCATTGCCGCCGCCGATATCAGAATGAAAACCACGGAACCAAACTTCGCTAATATCCATTGAAGCTCTTCCGGTGAATTTGTCTTGTATGAGGTGTGTTAAAGGGAATGTTTTTCTTCTTTCATCCAATGCGATGGCGTGGAAACAACGCCTGGTATTTTCAGGAATGGTTAATGTATAACCCAGATTAATATCATTTCCAGGTATGCCAAACGATGCAACAGTGTCCCATAAACCGATAAAATTAATTGTCGGTGATTGCTGTCCTTTGATTTCGAGATCATGTATTTCATTGGCAAATTCAAGTGCCAATGCAGCACCCCGGCTGAACCCAACAATATCTATTCTTTCATCACCCTTGTTGAAATTATTTTTTAAGGTTTCAATAGCCTTATCAACTCGTCGATGTCCACCCATCCCAAAGATTGAGCCAAAGAATTTACTTAGCCAATTTCCAGTACCGACACCTCGGATATAGAAATTATCCTGATTCGGATAGGCTTCTTTGTACGCGTTAAAAAATTTTAATACATTGGTGTCTTTATCATCATCTGGGTTATCTTTATTGCCTGTGCCATCAAATGCGTAAATAGCCATTTTAATGCTCCAAAAAGTACAGTCTACATAAATTGGACTAGGATTGCCGTGATTTATCGCACTTTAGGAAGATAGAAAATGGGATACAATTAACGGTTGCCCTCGAGTTTAATTTGCTTTTCTGAGTAGCATTTTTTCATATAGCTCAATGATTGCTTTCTCGCCGCATGATTGCACGTAATGGTTATATTTTGGCCCGGAGTTCATTTCCAGCAGATGGTATTCGCCTTCAGTATTTTTAATGATGTCGAGCCCGACATAATTTAAACCGGGTAATTTCAGGGCGGGTTGGGCGAATTGGGTTAGGCGGGAGAGTTCTTCTTGGTTATCGATGGGCAGTGCGTGCCCCTTGTTGGTATCCCAGTAGCGTGCACCAAATGCTTTGTTTTCTGATACGCGTTGATAACATAGTAATAGTTCACCACGGAAAAATACGACACGGAATTCTTGTGCTGGTTGGATATATTCTTGGGCGAGTGCGATATAGTCATAGCTGTAGTTCATTCGATTGAAGATTTCGCCAAGTGCTGTTGCTGTCATTTCTCTGTCGTGACATAGGAATACGTTGATACCCAATGCGCCGTTGTTCCTTTTGATCACGAGCGGGTAATTGAATTCTTGTTCAATTTTGTTAATTACCGCTTGTTGCGAGGGATAGTTTACGTATTGTTGATACTGGTCACGGGTATTAAAGTCGAGAAATCCAATTGTTTTTGGCATTGCAATTTGTTTGTGAAGCAATTGATACGTGTGTTCTTTATCTTTGCAGATGGAGGCGATGACTTCTGTGTTGAATGGTGTGCGATTTTGTTGAAATAACAATCCATCACCCAATGCGACTCTTATAAAGTTCTTTTCAGCGTCGAGATATTGGTATTTTATCTGCTGGTTATTGCAAGCTTGGGTTAAACATTTGATATGGGTTTCCACTCCCTGACTCCAATATTGTCGGTTTAATCAGTCCGTCGCATACGCCAATGAATCTACTTGGCTCAGGATAAACGGCATTTCCTAAGTTATCTTTCCCTGTGTGACGGAAATCGTTTGGATTCTGATTTAGGTTGATGTGTCATTTGGCAGGCGCGGCGGAAGGCAAGTAACGTTTTTTGGGTATGACCCAAAACAGAGGTATCGGGATAGCGGGTTGTTTTACTTTTTTCAATAGTCCCAACAGGTAAACCGGTGAGTAACGCTAATCCTTGAGTGGCGTATTGCATGGTATAAATTGAGAATAAGCCTTTTTCAACCGCTTCAACTATCTTGTAATCTAACATTAAATGTCGTTGATTATTGTGAGGAATTAGGATGCCTTGCGTGCCATCAAGGCCGTCTTTTTCACAAAGATTAAAATAACCTGCAATCTTGTCGTTTATGCCGCCAACGGGCAGTACTTCGCCATACTGATTTAACGCGCCAGTCACGGCAATGCCCTGTTTTAGTGGCAGACCAGATAGCGATGAAAGTAAGGCGTAGAGTTCGGCACAGGAAGCGGAATCTCCTTCTAGATTGGAGTATTCTTGTTCAAAAACAATGGATGCATTGAGTGCCAGGGGGGCGATATGCGCAAATAATGCGGACAGATAGTTTTGCAAAATAAGCACACCTTTATCGTGGATAGGGCCAGACATTTCTACTTCCCGCGCAATATTGACTAGACCATCCTCTCCGGCAAATGTACGCGCTGTTACGCGTACGGGTGTACCAAAACTGTAATCACCCAAATCAATTTGAGTCAGTGCATTAAGTTGCCCTATTTTTAAGCCGTGTAAAACAATGGACACATCCCCGTCACAAATAGATTCTTGCAATCGAATATAGGGGTAGTTGTGGCGTATAGTACGCGCTTCAAGCGCAGTCACGATGTCTGATACCTCAACCAAACGCCCATCACGGGCATTACACAATGCCGCGCTTTCTAGCACAAGCATTTCAGTCCGCGCAAAAATTGCACTTTGGCGCGATTGATCATTGATTTCGCGGTGGGATTCTTCCAATAAACGCGCTATCGCAGCGGCAGAGAAATGGGGTAATTTTGATGTCTGGCAAGTTTGAGCAACGAATATAGCTGTGGCGTGGTAGGTTTTTGTGTTGGCCGCGAAACTTGTGGCAAAATCAACCTTCACGCGGAAGCGTCGCGCAAATTCTTGGTCTTCTTCTTGCAGGGCATAATATTCTTCACGTGAACCGATGAGGACGATTTTGACATTAATGTCCACCGCTTCGGGTTGGAGTGAAATCGTTGGGTTTGCGGCAAAAGTTGCGCCAGATTCTTCAATTTGAAGCTGATTACAACGCAGAAATCTTCGCAGCTTAATCCATACTTGACTATCAATTAATAAATCATTCAGATGTAACATGAGGAATCCGCCATGTGCTTTAAGTAGGCTGCCCGCACGAACACCCATGAAACCGGTTTTTAATCTGCCATTCTCAAGCTGGTACTCAATGCTGCCAAATAATGAATGAAATAGGGGGTTATCTTCGATAATAACTGGCGCCCCTTGTAAGCCATGATTATCTACGACCAAATTGATCTGATAACTGGAAAACCCATGGCTCAACGCGGTTTGCTGTTTTTTCTCATCAATGTCATTGGTTTTGAACAGTGCCAGATTATTAAGAACATCTTCCTTCATATGTTCAAAATAAGCGTTAAGTCGTGTTTCCTTTTTTAACTGTTTTTGTAGTTTGTCACGTACTTTTTTGAATTCAAGGTTTAGCAACGGATTAACAACATGACGCTGTAATGTGTCTAATTCGGCATTTTTCTCTTTTTCAATCCGCTTGAGTTCCTCAAAATAACGAATGATTGCTGCGTGTAATTCTTGCTCGGACTTATCGATTTCTGTCCTGCGCTTCTTCGGTAATTTCAGTATATTTTCTTCACTAAAGATTTCACCTTTTTTATTGAGTAGCGTAAATACAATTTGTTCAGACTCGCGACGAATGGTGAAATGACGTGCCTCGGCAAAAGCGTCTAGTTCTGCGTATACCTGAATTTCTTCCGTCCTAAATTTTTTCTCGATACGTTCACTTTTGATCTTGAAATCCTGTCCTTCCAGGCATTGTAATATTTCAGTGGGTAAGGATTTGGACAGTTTTGCAATAAGCTGGCGTAGTAGGCGTCCTTGGCCAGCGGGTAAACGTAAAGCCAGCGGTTTTTCAGGCGCTTCAAAATTGTATAAATAGCATAAATCAGGTGGTGTTGGCCGCTTGGCAGCGGTGCTAACCATGGCTTGTTGTAATAAAGAGGACCTGCCAGAGCCAATTTCGCCCAGTACAAATAAATGGTAATCAGATTGCGCCATGCCCAGGCCAAAATGGGCAGCCATTTCTGCGCGTTCTTGGCCAATCCAAGACAATGGGTATTGC
>JAOULU010000280.1 GCA_029881855.1 Nitrosomonas sp.
CCAGAAGGCATGCAGCGTTTGCCTGTTAAGTCTGTAAAAATTAACAAATGTCCAGCGCTGGCACCACGCAATACACTTGATGAAGCAGCAGCGGTGCGTATTGACATTGATCTTGAAGCTTGTCACCAACATTGGCAGAAATTATGTAGTCAACCCGATTTTATACAAGCCATTGCCTCAGCTTATACCAGCAGAGAATTCGAACCCTCTGGGGATGTGGATAGCGCGCTGTATGAAGGCTTCCTAGATAATACCGACGCACCATTATTGGCTCAAGTACGTCGCGCCACGCCACAAGCATTAGCAAAAGCTAAAATAGATTTTCATGATCATCGATTGCCTGAATTATTATTCCGCTATCGCGCACGCAACTGGCCACAAACACTTACAGCAAATGAAACCACACAATGGGAGAAATTTTGTCATCAACGTCTTATGCAATACGACGGCGGTAATACCCTTATTTTTACAGAATATACCGAGCAAATTAATTCATTACGCTCAGAAAGGGCTAATGATAAACAAGCTCAACAAATATTAGACGCACTGGAGACATGGGGAGAAAAACTTTTCAATCCATAATATGCTTCTTAAATACCACATTACAGATTAAAATACGCTTCATGCCATCTTGATCTACCCGCGTATACTTATGAAAAACAACTATCTAGAACGAATTCTCACCGCCCAGGTTTATGATGTAGCCGATCAAACCCCGCTTGATCATATGTCGAATTTATCTGAACGCATCCATAACAAGGTGTTGTTAAAACGGGAGGACTTACAACAAGTTTTTTCTTTCAAATTGCGCGGCGCATATAACAAGATGATCAAATTATCTCCTGCTGTGCGTGAACGTGGTGTCATCGCCGCCTCTGCCGGCAACCATGCGCAAGGTGTTGCACTGGCTGCAAAGAAACTGAATTGTTGCGCAACTATTGTAATGCCCGTCACAACGCCCCAAATTAAAATTCAAGCTGTCATGGCACGAGGCGCTACCGTGCTGCTGCACGGCGACTCTTATGATGACGCTTATAATCATGCGATTGCTTTAACAAAAAAACAACAAGCCACATTTATTCATCCCTATGATGACCCAGAAGTCATTGCTGGTCAGGGCACCATAGGGATGGAAATTTTGCGTCAGTATACAGGTGAGATTCATGCTATCTTTGTTCCGATTGGTGGTGGCGGACTGATCGCAGGTATTGCTGCTTATGTCAAAAAACTGTATCCCAAAATAAAAATTATTGGTGTTGAACCTGTCGATGCAGATGCTATGCATCGCTCCCTACAAAATGGTCGACGCATCAAACTGGCACGTGCCGGCTTATTTGCTGATGGCGTAGCGGTTAGGCAAGTCGGCAAAGAAACCTTCCGCATTGCTCGTGAATTAGTTGATGAGGTCATACTGGTTGACACAGACGCAATTTGCGCGGCCATTAAGGATGTTTTCGAGGACACGCGTACTATTTTAGAACCTTCAGGCGCCCTGTCCATCGCCGGGATAAAAGCTTATACCGAACGAGAAAAAATATCGCACAAAACATTAGTTGCTATTGCCTCGGGCGCCAATATGAATTTTGATCGACTGCGCCATATCTCAGAACGAGCCGAGATTGGCGAACACCGTGAAGCTGTGATGTCTGTCACAATCCCTGAAAAACCAGGCAGCTTCAAAAAATTCTGCAATCTGCTCGGTGCAAAAAGCATTACCGAATTTAACTATCGATACGCAGAACGAAAAGAAGCACATGTTTTCGTAGGTGTTTCAATACGTAACCGCAATGAGATAGAAACACTCGTAAAGAAACTCAGGCAAAGTGGCCTAGCTACTGAAGATATGAGTAATAATGAAATGGCAAAGCTACATATCCGCCATTTAGTGGGTGGGCATGCCCATGAAGTAAAGAATGAAATTCTTTATCGCTTTGAGTTTCCTGATCGTCCGGGTGCACTAATGAACTTTCTGAATAATATGAGCCATAATTGGAATATCAGTTTGTTCCACTATCGTAATCATGGGGCTGACTATGGTCGTGTTCTAATCGGCTTACAAGTACCACCAGAAGAGAAGCCTGATTTTAAGGCTTTTCTAGACCAACTGGGCTATCGTTATTGGGATGAAAGCAAAAACCCAGCCTATAAATTATTTTTAGGGTAATAATTGACTGAAAAATACCCCGGATATTTCTTGCACATTGATTCAAACAAGCTTTATTTTGTTCACGATCTAACCAGGAGTTTATCTGACTAAGCAAATGATGTTTAATTGAAATCATTTATTGGTTCTTATCTTGTTTTTGACTTGGAATATTTGCAGTTATGCTATGACTTAATCGTAAAAAACTCTACAACGGGAGAAACCCAGATAAAGGCTAAGCCTTTGTAGAAACTGGAGACATAAATGACGAGTGTTTTTTCTAAGTTTAGAATAACTTATGGCAAGGAGAAAAAAGTAAGACCGCCAGTTAAAACTATACCTGCGGAAAAAACAATACAAGAACACAAACATGCCACAAAAAAAATCTGGCTACTAGGCAGCTTTTTTATTCTATTCATACTACTGCTTTTAATTACACTAGTGATTAGTACGCAGCAATCCAAGCAAAACACCACC
>JAOULU010000281.1 GCA_029881855.1 Nitrosomonas sp.
GGTTATAACTACTTAGGCTTATCAGGGCATCCTGAAGTCAATAAGGTTGCAAAAAAAGCTATTGATCAATACGGAACCTCAGTATCTGCCAGCAGAATTGTTTCTGGCGAAATACCATTACATCGTGAACTGGAAAAGGAGCTAGCTAAAATACATGATACAGAAGATGCGGTCGTTCTTGTCAGCGGATATGCAACGAATGTTTCTGTAATTAGTAATTTATTTGGCCCTAAAGATCTTGTGCTGCATGACAGCCTGGCTCACAACAGTATCATCACAGGTTGTATTCTTTCTGGCGCACGTAGAATTGTTTTTCCACACAATGATTGGGGAGCGCTCAATAAGTTACTCACAGAAAACCGACAAGAATATGAGCGTGTTCTGATAGTCATTGAAGGTGTTTATAGTATGGATGGGGATATCGCTAATTTACCTCAATTTATCAAAATTAAGAAAAAACACCATAGTTTATTAATGGTCGATGAAGCGCACGCAGCAGGTGTGATAGGACCACGTGGTTTTGGCTCTCATGATCATTTTGGTATTGATGGGAAAGAAGTTGATATCTGGATGGGTACACTCAGTAAGGCATTTGCAAGCTGCGGCGGATATATTTGTGGTTCAAATGCCTTAATTGAGAATATCAAGTACAACTCAGCCGGCGCGATTTTATTTAGTGTAGGGATATCACCAGCAAATACTGCAGCTGCCCTAGCTGCAGCCAAAATTTTGCAGCAAGAGCCAGAACGCGCAGCACGTCTTAGAAATCGCGCCACACTATTTCTAGAACGAGCTAAGGAGCATGGCCTGGGTACCGGCTTGGCTAAAGGAACTGGTGTTATTCCTATCATTACAGGTAATTCTGTCGTTTGTCTGAAATTAGGCCAACGACTTATGGATGCCGGTATCTGTGTACATCCAATTTTATATCCTGCTGTACCTGAATCGGAAGCTAGATTACGTTTTTTTATTACCTGTAACCTTACAGAGGATGAAGTGACCTATACAGTTGATACCCTCGCAAAGGAAATGAAATTACTGTTAGACACAAACAACCCATCTCATAATTAAGTAAATGAGGAGTATTAATAATGGTACAAATTTATGCGCATTACATACTTCGCTTTCGCTGGCTGGTAATTATTTTAAGTTTGCTAATAATCGCTATTACTGGCTATGGAATTCAATATCTGCAATTTAAAAGCGACTATCGCATGTTTTTTAGTGAAGAAAATCCGCAATTGATTGCTTATGAAAGCTTACAAAAAACTTATACTAAAGATGATAATGTCTTATTGGTTATTACACCAGAAAATAACAATGTTTTTACATCTAGAAATTTGGCTATTGCTGAGGAACTAACACACAATCTTTGGCAAACACCTCATTCTACGCGAGTTGATTCCATTACTAATTTTCAGTATAGCCACGCAAAAGAGGATGATCTCATTGTTGAAAACCTGGTAAATAATGCTGAACAATTATCCAAAGGTAAAATTAGCCAGATTAAAGAATATGCATTGAATGAACCGCTCCTTGTAAATCGATTGGTTTCACCAGATGCAAGAGTCATGGGCTTTAATATAGTAATCCAAAGGCCTGGTATCAATCAAAATACAGAAACCAACCAAATCACAGAGTTCATCCGGCAACAAGCCAAACAACTCAAATTAAAATATCCTGACTTAGATATTCGAATTACTGGTTCTGTCATGATGGACACAGCTTTTGCTGAATCATCAGAATTAGACATGCGTACGCTTACGCCCGCAATGTTAATAGTCATTATTATTGTTTTATGGCTGCTAATAAAATCAGGTTGGGGTGTATTGGCAGCAGCCACCATGATTACACTCTCAATTGTTGCTGCAGTTGGCCTAGCTGGCTGGATGAATATTGCTTTTTCGCCGTCCAGTATTCCAGCGCCAACCATTTTATTAACGCTGGCAGTTGCAAATACCGTGCATATTCTCACCAGTTACTATAATTCACTTGCACATGGTGTAGAAAAATTCCAATCCATGGTAGACAGCTTAAAAGGAAATTTCAAAGCTATTTTCTTTACGAATCTTTCTACTGCCATTGGTTTTCTTTCAATGAATTTTAGCGAATCACCACCATTCCGTGATCTAGGTAATATTACTGCGATGGGTGTTGGCGTTGCTTTTATTCTAGCCATTAGTTTTCTACCTGCGTTGGTTGTTTTATTACCGGCAACAAAAAACAAGATTTCAATTAACAGCAATAAAATATGGGAAAAACTGGCTGATCAAATCATGGCCCATGGCCGTACATACTTCATCTTTCTGACGATTGTAGTAATGGCTCTCATCGCATGCATTCCTATGAATACACTGGATGATGAATATGTAAAGTACTTTAATAATTCTGTCGAATTTCGTCAAGATACTGATTACACAACAGATAACCTTACAGGTATCTATAGGATAGACTACTCATTAAAATCAAGCATAGATGGAGGAATTAATGATCCTGAATTTTTACGGAAAGTTGATGCCTTTGTTGAATGGTATCGTCAACAACCTGAAACAATCCATGTTTTTGCTATCACAGATATTCTCAAACGTTTGAACCAGAATATGCATGGCGAT
>JAOULU010000032.1 GCA_029881855.1 Nitrosomonas sp.
AACCATGAGTATTAATACATTCTTTGGGTCTGGTTTTGTCGTGGGAAATACAGGCGTGTTGCTGAATAATGAAATGGACGATTTTTCTATGGGTAAAAATATTCCTAATATTTTTGGTTTATATGGTTCCGAAGCAAATATTATAGCGCCTGGTAAGCGCCCCTTGTCCAGTATGTCACCTACTTTTGTTGAGAATGAACGAGGTGTTTTGATTGTGGGTACACCCGGCGGTTCCCGTATTATCAGCATGCTGTTATTAGTTATTATGGATTTTGTAGATCATGGGCAGACCGATGTCGATAAATTGGTATCCAGTCCACGCCTACATCATCAATATTTGCCGGATCAAGTCCAAATAGAACCCAATTCGTTTGACCCAACTTGGATAGAAAAAATGCAGCTAAAAGGTCATGTCGTCAATACTGCCAAGCGGCAATGGGGAAATATGCAACTAATATTTTTTGACAAGAACAGCCGGCAATCTTATGCATCCAATGATCCACGCGGATCTTTTGATACGCATTATTAAAATAAGAAGCGGCCTATTCTAAAATAGGATTGACCTGGCACCGCTAATTGCGTTATTTTTATTGGCTATTAATCATTGGCAATTTTGTTAGTCTAACTTATTTATGTCAAAATCTTCCAAAAGTACTGCATTATCCCAACCTGAGAGTTTTGAAGCGGCGGCGGCTGAACTGGAAAATATTGTGACCGCAATGGAAGCAGGGCAGATGTCATTAGAAGCGTCTTTATCAGCTTATAAGCGTGGCGCAGAATTATTGCAATACTGTCAAAGCAAACTGCAAGGTGCACAACAGCAAGTGCGAATACTTGAGGCAGATATGTTAAAAAACTTCAAAATGTCTGAAAATTGATGGCCACTGATTTTAAGCGGTGGGCGAAAGATCGTCAGGCACGTATTGAGACTTTTCTAGAATCTCGGCTTCCTGCAGTAGACCACGTGCCAGAGCGCTTGCATAATGCGATGCGATACTCGGTATTGGGTGGCGGAAAACGTGTGCGTCCATTATTGGCATTTGCTGCCGGTGAACTTGCCAAGGCAGATACTAAACGTGTGATTGTTACGGCAGCTTCAGTAGAGTTAATACATGCATATTCTTTGGTGCATGATGACATGCCCTGTATGGATGATGATGTGTTGCGGCGAGGAAAATCAACATGCCATATTGAGTTTGACGAGGCGACTGCGCTATTAACTGGGGATAGCCTGCAGACTTTGGCTTTTGAACTGTTGGCAGAGAAATGTCTGGCTGATTCGCCTGAGACTCAGCTAATTATGATAGCGCAATTGGCACGTGCATCTGGTTCACGGGGTATGGCGGGTGGACAAGCATTTGATCTGGCCAGTGTTGGTAAGACACTAAGCTTGCCAGAGCTAGAATTTATGCATATTCACAAAACGGGCGCACTTATCCGGGCAGCTGTGATGTTGGGTGCGCGTTGTAGCAATCATTTGGATGAGGCACAATTAGAAAGATTGGATCATTTTGCTAAATGTGTTGGTTTGGCATTCCAGGTGGTTGATGATTTGCTTGATGCTGAAGCGACAACCGAGACTCTGGGTAAGACAGCTGGTAAGGATGCTGATAATAATAAACCGACTTATGTCAGTATTCTTGGAATTGGTCAGGCGCGCGAATTGGCAGAAAGGCTGCAACATGATGCAGATCAGGTTTTAGATAGTTTTGGTGATTCTGCAATACGGTTGCGGCAAGTTACCGACTTCATAGTTAAACGTAAATTTTAAAGCGTTGTTAGTTTCCGAAGTGCTCTTTTCTTTTCTATTTTTTAATTTCAGGCTCTAAATGTATCCACTGTTAGATACCATAAACTCTCCGTCTCAGTTACGTAAGCTGGAGCAGAAACAGCTCCCTCAATTTGCTAAGGAATTGCGTGATTTCCTTGTTCAATCCGTTGCAAAAACAGGGGGGCATTTATCTTCTAATTTAGGCACGGTTGAACTAACGATTGCCCTACATTATATTTTTAATACGCCGCATGATCAGCTGGTATGGGATGTAGGCCATCAAACTTATGCACATAAAATCCTCACTGGTCGGCGTAATGGTATGGACAAATTGCGTATGCAAGGTGGTGTTGCTGGGTTTCCACGCAGAGATGAGAGTAAATATGATGCATTTGGTACGGCGCATTCTAGTACCTCTATTAGTGCTGCGTTGGGCATGGCGGTTGCTGCGCAATTAGAAAATACGGATCGGCGTGCAATAGCAATTATTGGTGATGGTGCAATGAGTGCTGGGATGGCGTTTGAGGCGCTGAATAATGCAGGTGTGATGGATACCAACTTGCTGGTTGTCCTGAATGATAACGACATGTCAATATCTCGCCCAGTTGGTGCGCTCAATAATTATCTGGCTAAATTGATGTCGGGTCGGTTTTATGCAACAGCTCGGCGTGCTGGAGAAAAGGTGTTGGGTGTGGTGCCGCCTGTTCTGGAACTGGCTAAACGTGCAGAAGAGCATATGAAAGGTATGGTGACGCCAGGTACTTTATTTGAGGAATTTGGTTTTAACTATATAGGCCCGATTGACGGACATGATTTGGATGTGTTGGTGACAACATTAAAAAATATTAAGAATCTTGATGGCCCACAGTTTTTACATGTGGTTACCCGAAAAGGTGCGGGTTACAAAGTGGCCGAGGAAGATCCAATTTTATACCATGGTGTCGGTAAGTTTGATCCCGTTGAAGGCATTGTTTCAAAGCCAGTAGAAAAACCAGCGTATAACAAAATTTTTGGTGACTGGTTATGTGATATGGCGGCAAAAGATTCTCGTCTAATCGGTATTACACCTGCAATGCGTGAGGGATCAGGTTTGGTGAGATTCTCTGAGGAATATCCTGACCGATATTTTGATGTGGGTATTGCTGAACAGCACGCAGTAACTTTTGCCGCAGGTTTGGCCTGTGATGGTTTGAAGCCGGTGGTTGCGATTTACTCAACCTTCTTGCAACGTGGCTATGACCAGTTAATACATGATGTAGCAATTCAAAATTTACCGGTTCTATTTGCTATTGATCGCGCAGGATTAGTGGGAGCCGATGGCCCTACTCATGCAGGTAGTTTTGATCTGAGTTATTTGCGCTGTATTCCCAATATTACAGTGATGACACCATCGGATGAGAACGAATGCCGACAAATGCTTTATACAGCGTATATGTTGGATACACCAACAGCTGTACGTTATCCACGTGGTGTTGGGACAGGCGTTAAAACGCAGAAAAAGATGCAAGCGTTGCCAGTTGGTCGAGGTGAAATTCGTCGTCAGGGTAAGAAAATTGCTTTGCTTGCCTTTGGTAGCATGCTAGCCTCGTGTCTGGAAGCAGCGGATGAGTTGGGTGCAACAGTGGTTAATATGCGTTTTGTTAAACCGCTAGATGATGATTTAGTGGCATCTTTGGCAACCAGTCATGATCTATTAGTCACCGTTGAAGAGAATACAATTATGGGTGGTGCCGGTAGCGCAGTAATGGAATCGCTGAATAGTCAACAGATTTGCGTTAAAGTATTACAACTAGGTCTACCAGATATATTCATAGACCAAGGTGACCCTTCACAGATGCTTGCTGATTGTGGATTAGACAAAGCCGGGATTATTAAATCAATTAAAGCACATGATTAATTAGTTTTTTAAATTGTTTTTTATTTTTTGATTGTGTTGGTTTTAATCATGAACCAACATGAATCTAACTAGGTTGAAGCAGGAGTCTCCTACTTTATTGGGAGACAATTATTATGAACGAACAAATAGATTTGCCTATTGCTGACGTGCAAAGCACGCCTGATACCCGTCGTATTGCAATTGATAGAGTTGGGATTAAAGCTATTCGTCATCCCGTAGTTGTGGCTGATAAAGATGATGGTATGCAACATACTATAGCGGTTTTTAATATGTATGTGAATTTACCACATAATTTTAAAGGGACACATATGTCTCGTTTCGTGGAAATTCTGAATAGCCATGAACGCGAGATTTCTGTTGAATCTTTTGAGACCATTTTGCGTGAAATGGTCGAAAAATTGGAAACAGACTCCGGTCATATTGAAATGACTTTTCCATATTTTGTCGACAAATCTGCCCCAATATCTGGGGTTAAGAGTTTACTGGATTACGAAGTAACTTTTATTGGTGAAATTAAGAATAATGCTTATTTCTTTACAATGAAAGTTATTGTGCCTGTTACTAGTTTATGCCCATGTTCCAAAAAGATTTCAGAGTATGGGGCACATAATCAACGCTCTCACGTAACGATGTCTGTGCGTACCAATAGTTTTGTATGGATAGAGGATATGATCAAGATTGCAGAAGATAATGCATCTTGTGAATTGTATGGTTTACTAAAACGTCCCGATGAGAAGTACGTGACTGAAAAGGCCTACGATAATCCGAAATTTGTGGAAGATCTTGTCAGGGATGTTGCTGAAGTGTTAAACAACGACAAACGTGTTGATGCATATGTTGTGGAGTCGGAGAATTTTGAATCTATTCATAATCATTCGGCATACGCATTAATTAAATACGATAAGAAAAACAATTATTGATACGCTATGCTACTCGTTGCTTAGAAAAGTCTTTCAGGCGAAACCCTAGCAACCATAGTGCTGTAAAGTAGCTACTTGCGCCAATGATAATTACCCAAGTCAACCGGCTCACGCGTGTTATTGCTGAGTCAGTCAACCATGAAGTTTCACTGCCTGCTGCAAACCATAATGTTATGCCCATAACAGCTAATGCGGTTAGTGTTTTTAGGAAGAAAATGAGCCAACCCGGTTGGGGTTGGTAAATCTCATGGCTGCGTAATTTGTAGTACAGTAAACCTGCATTGATGCAAGCCCCCAAGCCGATTGCTAAGGCGAGTCCAGCATGTTTAAGTGGACCAATAAATGCAAGGTTCATTAATTGCGTAGCAATCAGTGTGATGATGGCAATTTTTACCGGTGTTTTGATGTTTTGTCGGGCGTAGAATCCGGGTGCCAGCACTTTTACTAAAATTAACCCAAGTAATCCAATGCTATAAGCCATCAGTGCATCACGCGTCATCCATACGTCATGATCAGTGAATGCACCATAGTGGAATAGCGTTGTTATCAAAGGGGTGGCTAGTAAGGCCAGTGCAAGCGCAGCGGGAAGTGTTAAAAGCACAGTTAAGCGTAAGCCCCAATCTAATAAACGAGAATATTCATCTGTGTCGTTGCTGTTGTAATGTTTAGCCAGGGATGGAAGTAGAACTGTACCTAATGCAACGCCCAAAAGACCCGATGGGAATTCCATTAACCGATCTGCATAATAAAGCCATGACACGCTGCCGGTAATGAGAAGTGATGCAAAAATAGTATTGATCAACATACTGATTTGGCCAACAGACACCCCAAAGACTGCCGGGCCCATAAGTTTTATCACGCGCCAGGCCCCCGTGTCCTGAGTTTTTAGACGTATGCGTGGCAATAGTTTGAGGCGTAGAAGAAACGGTATTTGGAAAGCTAATTGTAATGCGCCGCCAATAAATACCGCCCATGCTAATGCCAATACAGGCGGGTCCAGCAATGGTGCTAACCAAAGGACGCAGCCAATAAATGACAGGTTTAACAATGCCGGAGTGATGGCCGGAACATAAAACTTGCCGTAGGTATTGAGTATGCCGCCTGCTAAAGAAACCAGAGAGATAAATAAAATATACGGAAAAGTGATTTGTAGTAACTCGACGGTTAAGTTAAATTTCTCTGGGTCAGTAGAGAATCCCGGTGCGCTGGCATAGATAATCCACGGTGCAGCGATGATGCCAATCAGTGTGACAGCAAACAGCGTAATACTTAAAAGCTGGGCGATGTGATCAACTAAATCTCGTGTTTCTTCAGGTGTGCGTGTATTTTTATATTCAGCCAGTATAGGTACGAAGGCTTGAGAGAAAGCACCTTCAGCAAATAACCGTCGTAGAAGATTGGGTATGCGGAAAGCGACAAAAAAAGCATCGGTAGCCATACCTGCACCAAAAAAACGTGCAATCATGACATCACGCAAGAATCCAAGAATACGAGATATAAAGGTCATGCTGCTAATTGCAGCGAGGGCTTTGAGTAGATTCAATGGTGTTTGATCAGTTTAAGGTGGTTATTATTTGGAGCTCATTAGTTTGTTTTTTTGATTGTAGTAGTGTGTGTATGCGTGAATAGCTTTATCTTATCATCCGCCGTATTAGGCAATAACCCGTTTTGTTAAATTCCTGTGGTATTTATAATACAAGTCTGATCGCCCTTTATTATGCGAGTAAGCATTGATATTATTAGTGAATTCTACACAATAAGTTAATTTGTTTGGGTAAGAATTTAGGTTTTAATTCGGAATCTTTTGCGATGACTTAACCCAATCTACAAGTGCCACATAATCTGTTTTCCCAGTAGCTAACAAAAAGATATGCTTAGTTATCAGAATTATTTTTGGGATACTTAATTCACCGATGCCGTTTTCTTGGGCATAAGTAATCAGCGCCTCTCTATTGGCCTCAGTATATGTGGTAACCAGAACTATTTGTTCGCCTTTTTTAGGGTCTGGGATTTGTACGACAGCATGGGAATGGTCAGGCCAAAGTTTACACAGATAGTCTTCTATAGCTGTTAATGAAACCATTTCACCACCAATTTTGGCGAAGCGTTTGATGCGGCCTTTTATCGTGAGATAGCCCATATCGTTGATGGCTATAATATCACCGGTATCATACCAGCCATTTTCTGGTGGCTGAATTTCTGTGGGTTTGTCAGATCGATAATAGCCTTTCATGACATTGGGGCCACTAACAAGCAGCTTGCCGCCATCATCAATACCTGGTACCGGTTGTAATTGATGAGAAATACCGGGTAGTAGGCGGCCAACAGTTCCGGATTTGGTGTGCATAGGTGTGTTTAGACTTAAAATTGGCGCGGTTTCGGTTGCGCCGTAGCCTTCAAAAATGCGTACACCAAAGTTTTCTGCCCATAGTTTGCGTGTTTCGTCACGTAGCTTCTCTGCTCCGGCAAACACATAACGCACACTGTGGAAATCATAAGCATGGGCGAAGCGGGCATAGCCACTTAGAAAAGTGTCCGTACCAAATAATAATGTAGCGTTGGAATCGTAAACTAGCTCAGGAATGATGCGATAGTGTAGCGGAGAGGGATAGAAGAAGGTTCTGATGCCAGAAAAGATAGGCAGCAGTGTGCCACTGCATAAGCCAAAAGAATGGAAGACAGGCAATGCATTAAAGACGATATCGCTGGGGCCAAAATCAATGCGTGATGAGACTTGATACCGATTAGCCTGTATATTTACATGACTGAGCACAACGCCTTTAGGGGCGCCTTCTGAGCCGGAAGTAAATAGTATGATAGCTGGGGTGTCAGGACTAACTGTTTTATTGACGAGCTGGTAATAAGTTTGTGGCATGAGACTGACGAGCGCACCTTTGGCCTTGTCCCAAAAGGAAATTTTATCACGCACATCTTCCAGGTAATGAAGGGTGATTTGTTGTGTTTGTAGTGCTTCAATAAGGTTTGACAGTTTGCCAACAGTAATAAACTTTCTGGATGTTATGATTTGCCGAATACCGCTAATTCGACAGGCCGCCAGTACATTTTTATCACTGGTGGAGTAATTAAGCATGGCGGGTATGCGCCCAAATGCTTGTAATCCAAAGAAGCAAACTAATGTGCTAATCATATTGGGTAGCAGAACGCCTACGTTCTCAGCGGGTTGTGTTTGTTTACGTAGTGCTGCACCTAAAATAAAGCTGCGCATAATAAACTGTGCATAGGTTATAGGTTTGCGCTCAATATCTTCTGCGATAACATGTCGGCTCCCATGCACGGCTTTGGCATCTAGTAATGATTGGAACAATGTCTGCTGTAAGTTATTGCTCTTAAACATCATAAGCGTCATGACATCATAGAGCTTAATTCCGGCAGCTTGCCTGCGTTTTCGCCCTTTAATATGTTGAGGCATTTCAAACTTAACGGGGCACATAATGGTGAGTGTTATTTTGGGGAAAAGGCGAATGCGCACTTTACCGTGTAATCTGGAAAACGGTGTATATTGAGCGCCAGATATAATTATGGGTAGTAGTTGAGCGCCAGATTTTTCGGCGATCATTGCTGGGCCTTCGTAAATTTTCATTAATGACCCCGTAATGGTTAGCCGACCTTCCGGGAAAATAACTATTTTGTGGCCTTTTTTGACACGATCAATCAATAATCGTGTTGACATTGGGTTGGTTGGGTCTAGGGCAATCGTGTCAGTAAGAAATAGGAATGGTCGTATCCACCAGCTTTGGGCAATTTGGGTATTAATGGCAAAAGTTACCCGTTCTGGAATATAAGCGCCAATTAATGCGGCATCAAGAAAAGATAGGTGATTGGCGACGATAATAGATCTATCATTTAATTTCTTGTAATTTTCTAGCCCTTTGATATCGACACGATAAAGTGTGTGAAAAATCCAATGCAAGATTGATTTTGCCAAGGCCTCCGGTAGCAGGCTGGAAATATAAATTGCGACCAAGCCATTTAACAACGCAACAAGAAGAAAGACTTCAGTAACAGTGAGCTCATACGCCAACATCACGCTAATACCTATTGCAGAAACCACCATGAAAAGCGCATTCATGATGTTATTGCCAGCGATAGTGCGCGAGCGGTGTGTTGCTTCGGTGCGATCTTGGATAATGGCGTATAGCGGAACAATATAAATGCCGCCACAAACAGCGATACCCAGTAAATCAATCAATACTCGCCAATTGGCAAAAGATTCAATAAAAACCGTGATACCAATGAGTGCTTCATGATTTAAGATAACTACACGACTACTAGCAAAATATAGGTCAATTGTGAAAAGGGTCATGCCTAGAATACCCAGCGGAACATAGGTGGCAGCAACTTCACCTTTGAGTAGTCGATTGCACAATAATGATCCGATGCCCACACCAATCGAGAAAACGGCTAGGAAAAGTGTCACAACTTGCTCATTACCGCCAATGATCTCTTTACCAAATGTTGGGAACTGAGATAAAAAAGTGGCGCCAAATAACCAGAACCAGGAAATACCTAAAACGGCACGAAAAATAACCGGACTTTGATGAATGTGACGAATAATTCGATGTGTTTCAGTTAAAAAATTATAGTTAACTGTGAGCGTGCTATCTGCAGCTTGGGTTGATGGTATCAACAGACTGCTGACCCAACCCATAATTGCAATTGTAATTACTATTACAGAGATAATTGCTATACCATTTTCGGCTAGAATCAGTAAACCACCGCAAATAGTACCTAGCAAAATAGAGATAAAAGTCCCTGTGCCTATCAGTGCATTGCCGCCAATGAGTTCATTTTCATCTAATTGATCGGGTAGGATGCCGTATTTGAGCGGGCCAAAAAAAGCGGACTGTGTGCCCATTAAGAACAAAATCAGCATTAACAGATTAATTTGTTGCAGATAAAAACCTATTGCTGCACCCATCATCAGTAGGATTTCGATAAACTTTATGATGCGGATGAGTTTTGTTTTGTCATATTTATCGGCAAGTTGCCCGGCTGTGGCTGAGAAAATGAAAAATGGAAAAATAAAGATTCCCGCAGCTATCGTGACCATGATTTGCGGGTTGAGTGTAGATTGCTCTGCGATTGTATAAGTAATTAAAATGACTAGCGCATTCTTAAATACATTGTCATTAAATGCGCCCAGGAACTGGGCGATAAACAGTGGAAGAAAGCGCTTAGTTTTAAGTAATTGCCATTGGTCAGAATGCATTTTTACCTTTATCTTACGTTGATGATTAAGTGTTAATAAGTCAAAAGCACACACCTAAAATTAACAGTTATAATCAATATGTTATATTTTGTTATTGGATATATAAGCCAAGATATGAAATCTCATTTCTTAATCTATTTGTTGCAGAGTAAATCAGTGTTTGCTATGAGAGAAATATTATTTGTTCATGTTGTGAAATTGCAACATTTAAAAAGCCTGTTTTATAGTGTTAAGAATCTACTAATTACAGTAAATACTTCATGCTAAAACTCAGCTTCTCCATCTGAATTAGAGTGCATAGAAAATAGTTTGTATCGTATTTTAGAGAATAAATCTAAATTTTTATTTCAAAATTATCTTTTGCATGTATACTACTGGTTATGTATTAATAAATACTGTATACCATATGTAGTGGTTTTTAGGTGGGGTGTATATCTCATTAAATAACTGGATTGTCTACATTTTCTCTCAAATTTAATGAGTCAGGGGGGATCAACCATGCGGCTTGCGACGGATAGTACTAATCTCAAACCCATCGCTGAAAATCAAGATATCTCAGATGATGCGCAGATTCAAAATTCACACTATGCGCAATATAAGATTATTCGTCG
>JAOULU010000282.1 GCA_029881855.1 Nitrosomonas sp.
GAACATTTGTGTGTTTGTTCATTGCGTGATACGGTTGTATTTTAATCTACAATACAGGACGAAATAATATGAGCCGCTTATCTATCGATCTGACGCCAGAGCAACATCAAAAGATTAAGGCTGTAGCCGCTATGCAAGGAAAATCAATAAAGGAATACGTACTGAACCAAATCCTGCCCACATCTTCGGATGAAAAAATGGATTTGCATGAACTGGAAGTATTTCTGGACGAGCGTGTTAAATCAGCAAAGGCTGGAAAGATGAGTCAAAAATCGGTAAAAGAAATTTTCCAGGAAGCCTATAGCGAAAGCACCAAGTAATGCCCGATTACGAACTCACTAGGCTTGCTGAGGAAGACATGAAAGGCATAGCCCGTTATACGATTGATACGTGGGGTATTGAGCAGGCTAAACGTTATGAGGCATTATTGTCAGATCGGTTCCAAGAGATTGCACAGGGTGTTATCACACCAAGAATATTTCTGAAAAGAAGACCTGATTTACTGTTCACGCATTGCGAGCACCATTATATTTTCTATTGGCAACCAAAAAACGGAACGAAACCGATAATATTGGCCGTGCTGCATGAGCGTATGAATCTCGTGCAAAGGCTCAAAAATCGGTTGGTGACATCAACATAACGCCGCCCATTGGGCGACGTTTATTTGTCCGTACTGTGGGTTTATACCTTAGAGCAGCGCATGGTTATGATTAATGATGGCCGCCTCTGTGTCCGCCACCTCGATGCCCACCACCATGACCTTTATGATGACCGCCGCCTCTGTGTGCGCCACCGTGTCCTCTATGCCCCCAATGTCCTTTATGGCCTTTATGACCGCCAATATGGTGTCCACCATGCAGATGTCCGCCCCCGATATGCCTGCTACCAAAGAATGATCGGGACCCATAGAATAAGGGTTGAGAACGGTAACCGGCACTAACATTGCCATAGTAACCCGTTGTTCCATAACTTGCCGTGCCGCCGTAATAAGGCGTCGCGACACATCCGCTAAGGAATAAAATTGCACTGGCGGCAATAGAAGCAATCAATCTTTTTGTATTCATGACACACCTCCTTACAGTATTCAAAACAATCATTTTTAGCAATTTAGAGACCCAATACATTGGGTTTTGGATTAAGTCTCATTGGTTGCAAGCATTGTAAGGTCTTGAAACTGAACGGAAGCTGAACACAAGATAATGTTATAGCCCGCTACCTATGGTTTTAAAAATCACGATTTATTAACAGATAATGGATTCCCTCATTTTGAGGCGGTCGGAAAACATTGGTAAACATCAAAGCTGCGCCTGCCTTCATTGACTTCCGATACGGGTATGATCGTATCACCACCCAACAAGGCCGCCTCATTACGCGCAAGGTCTGCAAGTTCACCGGCTACTTTTTCTTCATTACGCTCAAAAATGATTTTACTAACAACCTGAGTATTCACATCGCCTATTTTCTTACATGGTTCAACTTTCTCCGCTGAGCGCACTAAGCGCACGCTCTCTCCATTCGATGTAACTTTGACCCATGTACAAGAAAACAACAGTAAACTACCACAAACAACAACAAGGATTCTTTTCATAACACCGCCTCATTTAAGGAAAAAATTCAGTCTTTCATTATATCGATTATTTGCTTGCAAGCGGCGTGAATTATAGCTCATACGGTAATGGCGCAGCATTTTGTCGCTGTCAAAGATAAAAAAATTGACCCCTTTCAACCCCTGTACTACATTATAATTTTGCACTAAACTGCCATGATCAGATAGGCTTACGTATTCCCAAACGGTTCTTACTCATAGACAACCATGCCCATTTTCTCAGGCTTATATTAAGACAAACGCCATGAAACGACGCACAATATTACAAGGCATTGCCGCCCTAACTGTATTGCCACTCATTCCTGCATGTTCGCGCGCGCAAGTGATTGGCGAAGCGTCTAGCCCGATTGTGCCGCTAAACAAGCCGCATAAGGCATGGCGCGAATTGGTCTCACCCAGGGCATATGAAATACTGTTTGAGGCGGCAACAGAACGCCCGGAATCCAGCAATCTGGTTTATGAGGAGCGTGCAGGCACTTTTATTTGCGCCGCATGTTATTTGCCACTGTTTGACAGCGCCCATAAATATGAGAGCTGGACTGGCTGGCCGAGCTTTACCCAGCCTATTGCTGGGCATTTAGCAACAAAGATCGACTTTAAGATGATCTGGCCACGCACTGAATACCACTGTGTACGCTGCGGTGGTCACCAAGGCCATTTATTTAGTGATGGACCACCACCACGCGGCGAGCGCTGGTGCAACAACGGTATTGCACTATTATTTGTACTCAAGGAAGACCCACTACCCGCACTCAGAAGCTAATGCGCTGGACCGTGTATATTCTACAATGCGCTGACGGGAGCCTCTATACCGGGATCACCACTGATCTGGCACGCCGGATTGCTGAGCATGAAGCGAGGGGCAAAGGTGCGCGCTACACTCAAGGGCGCGGGCCATTCCAATTAATGTACCAGACATATTGCAACAATAGAGCAGAAGCCTCAAAAAAAGAAATTGCGATAAAGGCTTTATCCCGCACGAAAAAAATGGCGTTA
>JAOULU010000283.1 GCA_029881855.1 Nitrosomonas sp.
TGTTAGGAGTTTGTTTCGGCCTGGATGACCCTGTTCTGCCGGTTTGACGGGGTATTTGCTTTTTTAACGTATCATTTCTTTGAACCAAAAGAACCTTTTTTACAGGATTGAATAAGTAATTTAATTTATATAAGAAATTAGATAGAAAAGCGTGCGTCTGATGAGTGTTTTGATATGAATGAATGATGTCTAAAGGCGCAAAATTTCTTGGTGTCTCCGATGAGAATTTCCTTGGGAATTTCATGCTAGAACCTCCTGGATCAGCAAATAAAAAGATTGCTGGCTTACCTGGGAGGAATAGGTTGGCTGGCTAAAAACGCTGTTGGTGAGAAAGAGAGAAGAAAACACCAACAGCAACTTGGGAGCGCTAATTTAATCTATGTGTATAAAGCTTAATCAAAGCGTCCTATAAAACTACATCTGGCTTTGCAGCCAGTTCTGGATACCGACTTTTTTCATGACATCTAGCTGAGTTTCCAGCCAGTCAATGTGCTCTTCTGTATCTTCCAGAATTTTTTCAAATATTTCACGTGAGACATAATCTCGTGCTGTTTCACAATCAGCAATTGCAGAGACTAATGTTTCTCGTGCGCTTATTTCAAGTTTTAGATCACAAGCGACACATTCTTCTACTGATTCGCCAATCATTAGTTTGCCCAGTTCTTGCAGATTGGGTAGGCCTTCTAGCATTAGGATACGTTCAACAAGAAGATCGGCATGTTTCATTTCTTCGATAGATTCTTCGTATTCGTGTTTGCCTAGGCTGTTAAATCCCCAGTTTTTATACATGCGTGCATGTAGAAAATACTGGTTGATGGCGGTTAGTTCATGCTGTAGTTGGCGATTTAACCAGCGGATAATATCTGTATTACCTTGCATTTTTGTCTCCTAAGCAGAAAAGACTTGTAAATCAAAATTATGGTGATGTATTGATTAAGTTGGCGGTAGCCACCTTTTTAAATATACATGATTAGTCTATTTGGTCAAAATTAGCTTGCCATTACGTGTGCGGCGTAAACTGTACTGTTGTTCCTGATGGTAGATATATACAATATCACCTTGCGCAAAGAGTGTTTCACTATTAATGCACTTATTTTGAGTTTGTAATGAAAATCTGTATGCGCTGTTAATGTTTGTTTTAGTTGGGCTTGGGTTATCCATAATGAAGTAATTACACTATCGTTAATGAGAATGATTCTCATTATAATGTAATGACTGTAGAATGCAAGTTTAAAATAAATTGTTTAGGTGGCTTTTGGTGATTGATCAATGACACCCATATGGAATTCCAGTTTACCTGCATTACGTTCTTTGAAGTAACGTTTTAGGGGGTCGTGAATCACACGGAACGCCATATCTTCCCACGGGATTTCTTGCTCTGTATGTAGTTCAACCTCTAAACTCTCGATACCTGGTTTAAAGTCCAGGTCAAGTAATTGGGCGCGAAACAATAAATATACTTGGCTGATATGTGGCAGGCTATAAACGGCATAAAGATCACCAATTTCAACACGGGCATTCGCTTCTTCTAGCGTTTCACGTGCTGCTGCTTGCTCAAGTGTCTCGTCGTTTTCCATAAACCCAGCAGGCAGCGTCCACCAGCCTAGGCGTGGTTCAATGGCACGGCGGCAAAGTAGAATTTTGTCTTCCCATTCTGGTATGCACCCGACAACCATTTTGGGGTTCTGATAATGAATAGTATGACAAATAGGACAAACATAACGTGGTAATGTGTCGCCATCAGGAATACATAATTCAACCGTGCTGCCGCACTCACTGCAAAAATTCATTAATGAACCTCAATACTTTTTAGCCAAAATAATTCTTTGGAATTAGATAGGCCATTTTACAGTGATTACTCAAAGAACTCAGAGTTATTACTGACAGAAAAACTGCGTTCTGCGAGTTGATCTCCTGATTCATTAGTTAACACAATGCGCCATGCTCCCAACCGATCCTTGCTTAATATTTTACTTGCATTTGTACGCCAGTAGTTACTACCAATAGGTAGTGTTACTGTGGTTAGAATTTCATTGTTGTAATACCAATTAAAATTCACGTCTTGATCCGTCATATCTTTGAGCTGAGCAAAGAAATAAATGGTTTTATTCATGCCGTCATCGAGCTGAATATGATTGATGGAATCAATGGGTTCTCTTTCTTTTATAGCGTGGGTCAACTGTGCCCTTACGACATTGGGGTGATCATTTTGGGTTGATTCAACTGCCACAGGTAACTCAGCTGTGTTATTTTCTTCTGGTAATCTAATGACATCGGATGATCCGGATTGCTCAAGTAAGTCATCTGATTCAGATAGTTCAGGTAGAGAGGCAATATCGGCAGATGATTCAGGTGCGATGGCATTATCCACGTTCTCGATAAAGTCAGGGTGGATAATATCGACATTGCTTTCAATTATTCCAGAATCTTCAATTTGTTCTACTTGATTGCTTGATAATTCAATGCTTTCCTCAAATACGATGGTTTCAGTTGTTTCAGTTGTTTCAGTTGTTTCAGTTGCAATAGTCGCAATAGCGGTATCGATGGGGTCTATGGTTGCTGCTGCTTGTATTTCGGTTAAGTTAGGT
>JAOULU010000284.1 GCA_029881855.1 Nitrosomonas sp.
CCTAAGAATGCAAATAGTGCACCCAGCCAAACACCTGCAAAAATGATATGAAGTGTATAAGGTAAGACAGCAACAATTGACAACTCTTCTGCTGCCGTATGACTAACGAGTGAACCCGCTACTAATGGGAAACAAGCGATTACACCACAGAATATGTAATGCCAGCGAGCTCTTACAGTATTGCGCAAATACAAAACCACGCACAGTAAAAGAGCAGCTAACGCAGCATGTACTGCCCATATATGACCCATGCGCGTATCTTGCACAATTCCCAACCAAACATCAGGGCGCCAAAAATTACCGATATCTCCAGTTGCTTGTCCAGCTGTTGTAGCCAGAATCACAATAAGTCCAGATATAATAATTAAAACTAGCCAAAGAAATGTACGTTCTATCTTCTTTGCCCAAGATGCCACTAATGAACGTTTATCCGTACCGGCTATTGTTAAAAACACACAACTGCCTAATATAATTAGGTTTGATGCAAGCTGGAACCAGCGTGCCATTGAGACTATAACTTCAATCATTTTTACTGCATAGTATCTTTTATACGAAAATTATAGCTGGATTCTACAACATGACCATCTGTCGACAATACACGATACTCAACGGTGTAATTTCCCGGCTCAACTTCGGGTATTGCCAGCACAACAGACTTTAAATCATCTGGAACAGCCTTAGGTTTTTCATCTGTAATAGGTTTTTTATCTGAATCAAGAACAGTTATTAAAGCGTAGCTCCCTTCAATTTCTTCATTAAACCATAGCTGAACTTGTTTTGGCGCTTCAAAAAGCGTAGCTCTACGTGGCGGCTCTGACTTTACTAATGTTGCATGCGCCAACACAGATTTCACTTGTACCAGCATAGCTAACATTAATGTCATCAAAATAACAACGTGTTTGATTGTTGGTATTGTCAATTTTTTTATTTCCATGGCCATTATACTTTTATTTCTTTTTATAAATTTTGTCGTACTATTTGAGCATATTTTCACGGATGAGTTCCATTTAAAGCAAACTCATCCTAATTTAAATAGCACTTCAAATTTTACATTTATGCTGCGGAGGCGTCTTCTGGTTTCTTACGGCTGCGCATAAAGAAAAAACCTGCTGCACCTGCTATCAGAACACCAGGTAAGACTGTAGTAAACCAACTGATTGGGCGGCCTTCTCCAACTGAAAATGGAAATACTGAAACATGTTCCTGACCTTCACCTCTTACAGTCACCACACCAGCAAACATACCTTTCTCTGGGAAAGAGTGATCAATTAAGATAGACGCGCTTGGGTAGACTTCCGGTGGCAGATGGTAAACCGTCATGTTCTCTAAATCTTCATCCGATACCTTTTCTACATCCTTTGGTGTGGTTCTGGTATTAATCGTAAGGGAGGGCGAACTACGTACTATACGTACCTCTGTTTCCATTGGTCGTAGTTCATCATTAATATAATCTAATGCGACTACAGTCTTACCCACCTCCGGTATATCCTCACAAAATTCCTCTTCTTGAGTCAAAGGTTGATAACCAGTGAAATGGATTGTGTAGGGACCTACTGTTAGTATGCACATGTCATCAGCGAGTGCTAGGCCACCATGTGCCTGCACTTGCCCTGTAAAAATCATGCCAATTGCTAAAATAGCTGACACTAATATTTGTTTTATCATTTTAAGAGACATTACGTTGTATTCCTTAGTTCTATTTATAACACTATTATTATAAATCTTTATGTGTGTTTAGTGGTTTACTTATTTAATTTCTTTTCGCGCCTGGTAGCAGCCCATGCTCTGAATCGTTTAGACCTCAAGATCTTATAGCCTAGTATTGATGCCACCAAGATTCCGACTACTGGCCCTATACTAGCCCTAAATACTTCCGCATAGTTAATCATTTCTACACGTAAGTTGTATTTGTAACTCAGTGGTGGCAATCCATCTGCTGTAACTATGAGTACATGCCTTCCTTGTTCAAGCATTTTCTGTGTGTTAATAACACCATCTCGATACATGGTCGGGCGTATATCGGCAATAGTTTCCCCATCTTCACTACCACCTTTTACGACCTTCACGCCAATCGGCATTTCACGTAATGCAGGATCTACTAAGTCTATTACTAGCACAGCATTCCCAGCTTGCGGTATATCTGTACAGTAGTGGCCTGCAACATCTACTTGTGGCTGATAAACGCTCAGATGAATCATGTTCTCTCCGATCCGGCGCATGCAGCTATCGTCTTCTAATTCAACTGTGCCATGTGCATTCACGGTACCTGTATATAGCATTGCTATTAGTACAAAGGCCGCTATTCCTGATTGTGCTATTTGCCTAACCACGACAAATCCTCCTTCTGGTGAGCAGCGCTGCTAAAATTACTTGTTTACAAGCAGTCGCGTATCTTCGCTCTTGCCTTTCTACCTGCATTTTATGCGGTGCCCTAAATTTATTTAGGTTACTTCCCTACTAACAAAAAAGCCGGCACACCGGCTGTCAAAAGACAGTGGTGTACCGGCGGTGTGATACTAACTAACTTAAAGCTTGGTAAATACCGGGATAACTGCGCCGGCAATACTGTT
>JAOULU010000286.1 GCA_029881855.1 Nitrosomonas sp.
ATTCGGTGCACGAATGAAGGCCTCAGCACTTCCCTCACCTTCCTGGCCGTGACAACCTGCACATGCGACAGAAGCGCCTGTAATAGGAACACTATCGTGCAATGTAGCACCAATTTCGCGCCCATCCCGCCCAATACCTTCATGATAAATTGACTTCCCAAGACTGAATTCAACATTCTCTTGCTCAGCGAGTACAGCGCTACAGGACAAAACAAAGAATATAAAGAGGCAAAGTTTATTCAACAATCGTAACATTCTTATTTGAATAAATTTATTCGGACAAACGAAGCAAATCCGCAACAATACGTTCAGGAGGCGAATCAGGGCGTATTTTGATCCAGTGTGCTTTACGCGTGTTACCAGCTATTAATAAAGTACCGTGATTATTTGGATCTTCTGTCCATTGACCAAAACGCCCTAGTACTTTTGCCATGATCGCTTTTTCTGCCACCAAAAACCGCCAGCCAGGTACGTCAGCATATTGTTTTATAGCGAAACGCTTTAATAATTCAGGTGTATCGTGCTCTGGATCTACTGATAATGAAAGAAATCTAAACTCAGCACCAAAACGTTTTCCTAGTTGCTGCTTAACCATTCGCAAATGTTGGGTTAACAATGGGCAGGCATCCTTGCAGTAAGTGAAAATAACATTGATCAGAACAATACGATCACTTAATAAATCACTGTAGAAACGATGCGATTTGCCATCCTGGTCAATTAAGATCTCATCACCAAAATAATTACGGGCTCGTGCATTTTTATCATCAGATTGTGTGTTATTAATTGCCACCTGTGCCAGAACGGGCGATGCAAGGGTAAACCCAATCAATGTGATAAGTATAATTTTAGTGATATGGGACATTTGCGTACTTATGAAGCATCTGAAAAAGAATTGACGGCATTAATTAAAGTATCTGGCCCAGGTACACCTACCCAGCGGTACCAGCGGTTTTTACTCTTGTTTCCAACTAGGATGATTGGAGGATGATCTTCTGGTTGTCCACCAACTGGAATACCAAACGCTCGTAGTGTCCGATTAATATTGCCTGGCGATCCAGTCAACCAATACCAGTTTGAGCCCGCTTCAAATTTTTTGGCATAGTCACTAAGTTCATCAGGTGTATCATTGGCTGGGTCGACCGATATGGAGATCAAAATAATCTCTTTACCCAAACGACTTTCTATTCTTTTCTCAGTATTGCTCATAATTGCACTGAGCACGGGACAAATTGTTGTGCAGGAAGTAAACACAAAATCCATAATTACAATTTTATCTTGCATTAAAACCTGTAGATCATGTTCAATGTCATGACTGTCGCGTAACTGGACATTAGGCAGGGTAATTTTAGTTACATGGGCATCTAATGCTTCCCCTCCAGACATTTGCTTATGCAGCGCGTGTGAATCATGTTTAGGTGTCTGCGCCTGAATCAGCACACATTGCGTTATCAGGAACAAAAATAAGCAAATATTTATGGCTATTAAATCACTTTTTGATTTCATTTGATTTTTCCGAAACGAGCACTGTCGTGTAAATTGATTGTAATGGTTGATTGCTCTCAATGTGCACATAATAACCACCTACCTGATCAATAACACCACCAGCAAACCATTCTCCTGGTTTATTTTTTTTGGTTTGCAGAGGCCAAACAACGGCGTTGCCGCCACTCGCTGGAATAATTCTCAAACGCAAGTTGGTTAATGGCGTTAACCTGTTATTATCCGCATCCTTTATGCGAAGATGAAAATCAATCCGCTCTCCAATTTGAATTTTTTGAACATGATCACTCAGCCAAAGTATAGAAATTTTCTCAGCGGTATTTGTCTGTTTTCCTGCTTCAACCTTCAATCCCAAACATTCACGAATATTCGGTGTCTCACTGGCTAATGCAAGCACAAAACTACCGGCAGAAGGCAAATTAATAATTGTTGAATACTGCCCTGGCTCAATTTCACGCAGACCACGCTGAACCACCATTGCTGCCACCGGCGTATGTCCATATGTGCGTAAACCCATATCAGGTGCGTTCATACCTTCCATATAGTGATATAGTGTGCGCTCTGTCGGTGAGGCAAAAAATGCGCCAGTACCATTTAATGTGGGTGTCATACTTGATGCGCGGGGTAAATCTGCCGTTGCCATCAACCCAGTTGTTCCGATCGGAATAAACTTTACAAACACTTGTTCAGCATCCAAACTAGCTAAAGAAATAAGCCCTACTTGTTCGCTTGCCAAAGTTCTTATATACGCATACTGATCAGAAAACATGAGGTCGTATGGTTGGCCAGAAACGGTAATCCGATGTTTTTCCTTTCCAGTCTTGGCATCCAGCACATAAAGCCGATGCTGACTGGGGTTGACGATTAACACATAACGTCCATCTGGTGTCAGTCTAGTTGGCCCCAAACCAGGCTCAATCACCACAATATCTAGGGCATTACCTTGCGAATCGTAGCGATGAACACGCCCAGCTTTTGCATCAACAATCCAGAGTAATGCTTCATCATTTATAAAAACCAAACCAAGTGGTTCGATTCCCAGGTTAACTTCACGTAT
>JAOULU010000033.1 GCA_029881855.1 Nitrosomonas sp.
CAACACAAAAATTGCAATTATCCAGAAAAATATTGCCCATAAAAAACCTGCAAATAAATGAACCAGCAAAGCTACAACAAATGCTGCAGCAATAAAAGGCCAACCTTCACGAGCGATTAAGGGATGAGGGTATTGAGACATAAATAAAGTTCTTAGACAAAATAATGTAGATTAGTTTAAAGAAAACATAGATAAAAATAATATTCTAGTTTTTACCCTGATCGACCAATTGGTTCTTTTTGATCCACGGCATCATATCACGTAGCTTAGATCCAACTTGTTCAATCTGATGTTCGGAAGCAATGCGTCGGCTCGATTTCAGCACTGACGCACCCGATTGATTTTCCAAGATAAATTCGCGCGCATATTCACCGGTTTGAATTTCTTTTAAAATCTTACGCATTTCTGCACGCGTACGTTCTGTAATGATACGTGGGCCACGCGATACGTCACCATATTCGGCATTGTTAGAGATAGAATAACGCATATTCGCAATGCCACCTTCATATATCAAATCAACAATTAATTTAACTTCATGCAAACACTCAAAATATGCCATTTCAGGCGCATACCCAGCTTCAACCAGTGTTTCAAAGCCTGCTTGAATCAAAGCCGTTAGTCCACCACACAACACAACTTGTTCACCAAATAAATCAGTTTCCGTTTCTTCACGGAAATTGGTCTCGATGACGCCGCCACGTGTACCACCATTGGCTGCAGCATATGACAAGGCAAGATCGCGCGCACTGCCGGATTTATCCTGATGCACCGCGATCAAGGAAGGTACACCACCACCTTGTAAATAAGTTGAGCGTACTAAATGGCCCGGGCCTTTAGGTGCAACCATGATTACATCTAAATCATCACGTGGCGTTACCTGGCCGTAGTGAACGTTGAAACCATGTGCAAATGCCAGTGTAGCACCATGTTTAAGACCCGGCTCAATCTCTGTTTGATAGACTGATGCAATCTGCTCATCAGGCAACAAGACCATCACAACATCTGCGCCCTTTACTGACTCTGAGACTTCCATCACTGTCAAACCTGCTTGTTCTGCTTTACTCCAGGATGCGCCGCCTTTACGCAAACCCACGGTTACCTGCACACCTGACTCACTCAGGTTATTAGCATGCGCATGCCCCTGTGAACCATAGCCCACTATGGTTACTTTTTTACCTTTAATCAAAGACAAATCTGCATCTTTATCGTAATAAACTTTCATCACTTTCCTTATATACTTAATACTTAATTTTTATGAACGGTACAGGTGAACGCATCCAGATTATCGTCTTATAGAAATACATGGCCTTCACTGCTGAACTCAAGCTTTTTGAATTGACTACAATGCTTAATTATACCTTCAAAACCCATTCTCCGCGCCCTATGCCAGAAGCGCCTGTGCGCACTGTTTCTAAAACCGAGCTTTTCTCAATAGTATCAATAAAAGCATCAAGCTTTGAGCTGGTTCCGGTTAATTCAATGGTGTAGGATTTATCGGTAACATCAATAATGCAGCCACGGAAAATATCAACCAAACGTTTAATTTCTTCTCGATCTTGACCAACTGCACGCACTTTTACCAACATCAACTCACGTTCGGTATGGTTACCATCATTCAGATCTATCACCTTGACCACTTCAATAAGCTTGTTGAGCTGCTTAGTCACTTGTTCGACCACCTCATCAGAGCCAACCGTCACCAACGTCATACGTGACAATGTTGGGTCTTCAGTTGGCGCAACTGACAATGACTCAATATTATAACCACGCGCAGAAAACAGACCAGCAACACGTGACAACGCACCCGCTTCATTTTCCATTAATAGGGATATTATATGTCGCATTTCTTTATACCAGAATCATTTCAGAGAGGCCTTTACCACCCGGCACCATTGGAAAAACATTTTCCGTTTGATCAGTTATAAAATCCATAAATACCAATTGATCCTTAAGTCTGAATGCTTCTTTCAATGCGCCTTCAACATCTTCCGGCTTTTCAATTTTCATACCAACATGACCGTAACTCTCAGCAAGTCTTACAAAATCCGGCAATGCATTCATATAGGATTCGGCATAACGATTACCATGAAAGAATTCCTGCCATTGCCTGACCATACCCATATAGCGATTGTTTAGATTAATAATCTTCAACGGTAAATTATATTGCTTACAAGTAGACAATTCCTGGATGCACATTTGAATACTGGCTTCTCCGGTAATACAAGCTACTTTATCTTTTGGGTTAGCAAATTGAACTCCCATCGCTGCGGGTAAACCAAACCCCATCGTGCCTAGCCCCCCAGAATTAACCCAGCGTCGCGGCTTATCAAACTTATAAAACTGAGCAGCCCACATTTGGTGTTGCCCAACATCAGAAGTAACAAAGGCATTTCCTTTAGTCACTTTGTACAATTGCTCAACCACCATTTGCGGTTTGATAATCTTACTCTCTCGATCATATTTAAGGCAATCGCGTGCGCGCCATACCTCTATCTGCTCCCACCAATCTTTCAAAGCGCCCTGATCTGATTTCTTTTTACCTGCTTTCAATAAACTAATTAATTCTTTCAATACATCTGGCACATTCCCTACGATAGGCACATCGACTTTGACTCGTTTTGAGATTGATGACGGATCAATATCTATATGAATAATTTTTCTATTTTCATTAGAAAAATGTTTAGGGTTACCAATCACACGATCATCAAAACGTGCACCAACTGCAATCAATACATCGCAGTACTGCATGGCCATATTCGCTTCATACGTACCATGCATGCCTAACATACCCATGGACTGCCTGTCCGTCGCGGGATAACCACCCAAGCCCATTAAAGTATTAGTACACGGGAAGTTTAGCCATTGAGTTAATTCGGTTAATTGCGCGGCTGCATCACTCAAAATCACACCCCCGCCAGCATAAATCACTGGGCGTTTTGCACTGAGTATTAATTCAGCGGCTTTTTTTATTTGTCTTACATGTCCCTTAACAACCGGATTATAAGAACGCATGGTTACTTTGTCGGGATAAACAAACTCGGTCTTATGCTGCGTTATGTCCTTAGGAATATCAACTAAAACGGGCCCGGGTCGACCCGTTGATGCGATATAGAAAGCCTTCTTAATCGTATCTGCCAACTCTGTAACATGCTTCACCAAAAAGTTATGCTTAACGCAAGGACGAGTAATCCCGACCGTATCAACTTCCTGAAATGCATCCAAACCAATCGCCCCAGTGGGTACCTGCCCACTTATGATAACCATGGGAATTGAATCCATATACGCGGTAGCAATGCCAGTCACGGCATTGGTTAGCCCTGGCCCTGATGTGACCAACGCAACACCTACTTTATTACTCGAACGCGCATAACCGTCTGCGGCATGCACAGCAGCTTGCTCATGCCGAACCAGAATATGCCTAACTTTATCCTGCTTAAAAAGTTCATCATAAAGAAACAGCACTGCCCCACCGGGATAGCCGAATATACAATTCACCCCCTCTTCTTGTAAACAACGTACTGTAATTTCAGCACCGGTTATTTCCACACTCATGCTTTTCGCATCCCAATATCAAATACTCGTTATAAATAAAATTAACACTAACGGCTTATTAGCCGGTTATTAGCCAGTACCACCCACTGTCAGCCCATCCACACGCAAAGTGGGTTGTCCAACGCCAACGGGTACGCTTTGCCCATCTTTTCCACAAGTTCCAACCCCGGGATCTAGCGACATATCATTGCCAATCATAGAAACACGTGTCAAGACATCAGGGCCATTACCTATTAAAGTAGCCCCTTTCACCGGATAGGTAATTTTCCCATCCTCTATCATATAAGCCTCTGCTGCAGAAAAAACAAATTTTCCACTGGTAATATCAACCTGTCCACCGCCAAAATTAGCCGCATACAAACCATGTTTTACAGAAGCAATAATTTCCTCTGGCGCCTTATCGCCATTTAACATGTAAGTATTGGTCATCCTAGGCATTGGAATATGTGCAAACGATTCACGCCGACCATTACCGGTTATAGGCAAATTCATCAACCGAGCATTTAAGCTATCTTGCAAATAACCCTTAAGTATGCCATCTTCTATCAATACAGTACATTGTGTTGGATTACCTTCATCATCAATATTCAGTGATCCACGTCTTTGTGGAATGGTTCCATCGTCCACTACGGTCACACCTGCAGCAGCCACGCGTTCCCCAACACGCCCTGAAAAAGCTGAGCTGCCTTTTCGATTAAAATCTCCTTCCAGGCCATGACCAATGGCTTCATGTAGCAAAATACCTGGCCAACCATTACCTAACACAACCGTCATAGAACCAGCGGGAGCCGATTGTGCATCTAAATTCACAATCGCCTGATGAACGGCTTTTTGCGCATAATCCTGCAAAACTTCATCGGTAAAATAAGCATAATTAAAACGCCCACCACCACCTGCTGCCCCTTGTTCTCGTCGACCATTCTCTTCAGCAATGACTTGTAAAGATAAACGCACCAAAGGCCGCACATCAGCCGCAAGCAGACCATCGCTACGTGTTACTAATACGACCTCATACTCGCCAGCTAGCGATGCCACTACTTGGATAATCCGTTGATCAAGCTGACGCGCATACTGCTCAAGCCTCTCAAGTAACGCTACTTTTTCTATATCCTTGAGACTTGCAATAGGATCCTCGGGCAAATAAAGTGAGGAAGCTTTACTCAATGTATTGCGCTTAGCTATCTGTATAGAATTTGTACCACCTTGACTTGCAATCGCACGAGTTGCTAGCGCAGCAGATTCTAATGCAGACATACTAATATCATCAGAATAGGCAAACCCGGTCTTCTCGCCACAAATTGCCCGCACACCAACACCTTGCTCAATATTAAAGCTACCTGATTTCACAATACCTTCTTCCAGCATCCAGCCTTCAGAGCGACAGTATTGAAAATAAAGGTCTGCATAATCTATTTCATGCGTCAATATTTGACCAAACACCTGCTGCAATCTTGCGGGATCTATGTCATAAGGTGACAGCAAACAGCTGTCAGCGATCGCATAAAAATCTTTTGTCTCAGTAACGCTTCCAATAGCCATAGATATTCTGTTTTATTTTATAAATTACTTCATTATAGGGTCTTAGCAACTGCTCAAATTTCTTGGCTATTGGAGACCCCTGATCAAAAACTATTTCTGCAAACTACGATGATCTAATGCTGGCAAATTTGCACGCAAACTGGCTTGATATTCTGGATCAAGTGTCGCCACAACTGCACCAGACCCACGTGGCATACGATTCATTACAACACCCCATGGATCAACAATCATACTGTCACCATTGGTTTCACGCCCATTCACATGATAACCACCTTGAGCTGGCGCTATCACATAGGCCAAGTTTTCAATAGCACGTGCTCGCACGAGTACTTCCCAGTGTGCTTTGCCCGTAATCGCGGTAAAAGCTGCTGGCGCAAGGATAATATCTACATTTTCCATCATACGGTAAAGCTCCGGAAAACGTAGATCGTAACATATAGACAAACCTATACGACCAAATGGAGAGTCAACAGTGACTACTTTGTCACCTGCTTTTATAGTTTTCTCTTCAGCATAACGTTCTAGACGCAGCTTCATTCCAAATAAATGAATTTTGTCATAACGTGCAGCTAGCTGACCATCATCTGCATAAACCAAACAACTATTATAAACTTTATTAGGGTCAGACGACTCTAACGGCACCGACCCACCTACTAACCATATGCCTAAACGCTTGGCTGTTTCGCTGAGGAATGACTGAATCTGACCTTGACCCGACTTCTCCATAACAGCCAATTTATCAGCATCCCGCATCCCCATAATACAAAAATACTCTGGCAATACGACAAGCTTAGCACCTTCAGAAGTTGCATCTTCAATTAGGCGCAGGGCTTCCTCCAGATTTGCAGATACGCTCGGTCCCGAAGCCATTTGAATTGCCGCCACTCGAAAACCACCGTTACTTTTTTTTTCTAATACCGGCTTATGAATAGTTGTATCATTCAGCATAATTTCTAATACTTATTGTTCTCACAAATAAAATACTGTCCGATGCAGATTTTAACACCTACTCTGACAGGGTTCTATTTTGATTTATCTATATTCCTGCTGATTAAAAGCTAAAATACCAAATCCATGGGCACAACCAATCAAACATCTCAAGAATCCATAGCAGCTATCTTACCGTTTAGCCACTATGTACAACGAATACTAGACAGTGAACCCATACAAAAGGATTTTTTACTAAAAAATTTCCATCACCCATTTCATGAAAAAGAAATGCAGGCCTATTTGGATTCACAAGCTAAAAATATTCATGATGAGACTGAGCTACATCGTGCATTACGGCATTTACGTAAACAAGTCATCTTGCGATTGGCCGCACGTGATTTGAGTGGCCTGGCTGATTTGCCAGAGGTCATGGCCAGCATGACCCAATTAGCAGAAGTGAGTATTAACTTCGCACTCAAATATCATGAAAACTGGCTAACACAACCTGATCATTTTGGTCTTCCTAAGAGCGCACAAAACAAAACAACGCAACACATGCTTGTTGTTGCGATGGGTAAACTAGGCGGCGGTGAACTCAATGTTTCTTCTGATGTTGATTTAATTTTTGTTTATCCAGAGGATGGGGAGACTGACGGTGCCAAACCCATCTCAAACCATGAGTTCTTTGCTCGCTTAGGGCGCAAGTTAATTGCCAGCCTAAATGACTATACGGTGGATGGCTATGTCTTTCGGGTTGATATGCGCCTGCGCCCCTATGGAGAACACAGCCCCCTAGCCATCAGCTTCGCCATGTTGGATGAATATTTTATTAAACAAGGACGAGAATGGGAGCGCTACGCTTGGATTAAAGGCCGTGTAATTACCCGTCAAAGTGATCATGATGCTGAATCCAAACTTATGGAACAAATTGTCAGGCCTTTTGTATTTCGCGAATACTTAGATTTCGGTGCTTATGAATCTATGCGACGATTACATGCACAAATGCGCAAAGAGGTCGAACGCCGTGAAATGCACGATAATATCAAGCTGGGTCCTGGTGGCATCCGTGAAATTGAGTTTATCACGCAAGTTTTCCAGTTAATTCGTGGTGGTCGAGATACAGATTTGTGCATCCGCCCAACGCTTGATGTACTACGTCGCCTACAACAAAAACAACAACTTCCCAGCAAGGCCGTCACAGCGTTAACAAATGCCTATAATTTTTTACGTAAACTAGAACACCGCCTACAGTATCTGGATGATCAACAAACACAAAACTTGCCAGAACAACCTACTGAACGTGCACGCATAGCCACCGCCATGGGCTTCACTAATTACGATCAATTCATGCAACAACTCGACCTTCACCGCACACATGTAACCCATCATTTCGAGCTCATTTTTGCAGAACCAAAAAAATCACCAACACATGATATGTTGGCCTATCTGTGGCAAGAACAAGCTGAAGATGCTAGAGAGAAAGGCATAGCCAAATCCGAAGCCGCCACAACCCAACTCAGCACGATGGGTTTTCTTGAACCTGCGAAAATCTCAGATCGCTTGCAACAGTTTTATCACAGCATGTTTTATCACCAGCTTGCTGAGCCTAGCAAACAACAGATCAACACATTAATCCCCATACTCATTGAAATAATCACGCAATTTCCACCCGTTGAAACCACGCTCGAACGTATGTTACAGCTATTGGAAACAATCAGCCCGCATACCTCGTACCTAGCGCTGTTATTGGAACACCCAGACACATTACCACGTGTGGCAAAGTTGGTTAGCATCAGCCAATGGGCAAGCAGCTATCTAGGCAGGCACCCGATCCTGCTGGATGAATTACTACAGCATGAAACACCACGTACCATACCAGACTGGCAAAACGCCAAAAAAGAGTTGTTGTATCAACTGAATCACGCCGATAATCCAAAAAGTGACGTAATTGAGTGGCAAATGGACCATTTACGTCACTTTCAACACGCACAAGTCTTCCAATTATTAGTTATGGATCTAGAAGGCTCGCTTTTTCTTGAGGCACTGAGTGATCATTTAACAGCACTTGCTGATTTAATTCTCGATACGGTCTTGGACCTAGCTTGGTCAGGACTTAAAAAACGCCACTGTGATACACCAGCCTTTGCCATTATTGGCTATGGCAAGTTAGGCGGCAAAGAGTTGGGTTATGCATCTGATCTGGATTTAATTTTTCTCTACGATGATGACAATCCTAATGCGGTAGCGAGCTACACCAAACTGGGACTAAGTATTAATGCTTGGCTCACACGCCACACCTCAGCCGGGCTACTCTATCAATCAGACCTGCGCTTACGCCCCAATGGCGCCAGTGGATTACTGGTTCATTCCATTGATGCGTTTGCACAATACCAGCGTGAACAGGCATGGGTATGGGAACACCAGGCATTAACCCGCGCACGTTTTATTACTGGTAACCCACAGGTTGCAAAAGCATTTGAAACAACACGCAAAGAAATACTTTGTTTGCGGCGCGATCTAACCAAACTCAAACAAGAGATCCTTGGCATGCGTGAGAAGATGCTGGATGCACACCCTAATCCATCACCATTATTTGATATAAAACAAGACCGTGGCGGCATTATCGACGTAGAATTTATGGTGCAATATCTTGTTCTGGGCCATGCTTACCAACACCCTGAATTAACAGAGAATATCGGCAATATCGCACTCCTAAAACTGGCCGGTGAGCTTGGGTTGGTTTCTATGCAAAATGCCGAAAATGCCCGCACAGCCTACCGAAAATTCAGGCGCGTTCAGCACCGAAAGCGCTTAAACGAAGACTCAGATATAGCAGGTACAGCACCAACAGAAGGCCAATCACAAGAAATTATTCGTGTTGAAACCAAACACTTAAATGAAGAACGCATGGCAGTGATCACATTATGGGAAGAAGTATTTGGTAGTTGACTCAGCACGTCAACATAACAACGTAGCAATATAGAATGAACATCAAGCATAAAATAAGCCGCTATACTGGCTTGAAATAACCCCTATCACCCAAAGATAACACCTAACAATCCAAAAAACTTCTCTCCAAAAATCTCCATAAAATAAAAACTGGCACGATTTCTGCTTATATAAAATCACACACACTTGGTGTGTCCTATTTAACTTCAAGGAGTATTACTATGCAACAAGCACAAAAAGGTTTTACATTGATCGAATTGATGATCGTTGTGGCAATTATTGGTATTTTGGCAGCCGTAGCGATTCCTGCTTATCAGAACTATACGTTGAAAGCACGCTTTACTGAAGTTATTAACTCAACAGCTCCAATGAAAACAGCTGTTGAAATATGTGTACAAACGGGTAACTGCATAAATGCAGGTGCTATTGTCGTCCCTGCAACTGGTGGACGTGCTGGCTTTGAGGTTCCAGATGATGTTCTCGTCCCCGTAGGACAAGTAGCCTCCGTAGAAGTACGCGCTAATGGCATGATATTAGCCACACCTGCTGTTCTTAATGGCATAACTGCTGCCGACACTTACCAGCTTACTCCAACATTTATTCCTGCAACAGGAGGAGTAACTTGGACAGCATTAGGCAGCGGCTGTCAGACTCGTGCTGCTGGTGCAATCTGCTAACCAAACACCACAGTTCTTTATGACAAAAAAACACCCCAATAATGGGGTGTTTTTTTGTACTTAATGTACTGAACAAACATCAAGTTATAAATAATCCAGATACATCACAAAGCGCAAGATATAAGAGTTATTTAATACATACCACCCGCACCTGATGAATATCCGTTACGCCTTGTAACACTTTTTCGATGCCGTCTTGCTTTAACGTGCGCATCCCATCCCCTAACGCCGTCACCATCATCTCCGCCACCCGCGCATGCTCCTGGATATTTTTCTTTAGCGCATCACTGGCTGTTAATAACTCATGCAAACCTGCCCGGCCACTATAGCCCGTCCCTGCACAAGCATCACAGCCCACCGCTTTATATAATGTGATCTGGCCACTCTCGTCACCGTATTGTTTTTTCCAATTCTTTAATATTTCCGCATAGGCAGCATCAGGGCTTTCCTTAAAGCGCTCAATATTTTTCAGCTCCTCACAATATTCTGTTAATAACGACTCGATCTCTCGTTCATCGGCGACATGCGCCTCCTTACAATCTTTACACAAGCGCTTGGCCAAACGCTGCGCCAAATACCTAATAA
>JAOULU010000287.1 GCA_029881855.1 Nitrosomonas sp.
TGCAAGTTTAAATTATTTTATATAATTAAGCAGTAATTTATAGGGTTGTGGTTCTGTTTTTGCGAAAATCCCAACTGTTGTCTATGAGTAATTATTATTGGAGTAGTTCCAACGCTTGACTTTTTTGTCATCTCACATGCTCGTTCTATATTTCATTAAATAGACAAGCGTCGCACAGATTAATCACTCGGAGTAGGACTAGTGTATTAGCTAGTTAAACTTTAAATTGTTTTAATCTGATAAATACGCTCGATGTAGACTGCGTTTACGTCCAGTTGTATCAAGAATGTCTTTTAATTTTGCCATCCATGGTTCTGTAATTGACCTGATCTTGGCGTCATCATCTAAAACTTGGTGAATAATTTTCACCTTCTTTTGTTGTAATTCATCACTTAAATCCTGTTCTGATTTAATTTGTATCAGTTGCCCTGTTAGTTTTCTGCATTCTTGTTCTAATGTAACTAATTTGTCCCATTCAGCGTTCTGTGCAGCAATTAACATTTTGCTTGTAGTTTTTGAAATTTCTTCATAGGTAGTGATAATCTGGGTGCTATTCATGCTTAATGCTATCCTTTATTTTCTGCTATTAGACGGTATTTTTAGTTAGTGCTTCTTTTGCTTCATCAGTATCACCAATAGCATTCCATGCTTCATGTAGTTCTTTTAATAAGTTATTGACTTCATTGATGATTTCTGGGTCATTCTGTACATTTGCCATTAATAAACGGTTTGTCATGTAATCATAAAGCGCTTGGAGTCTATAGGCCATTTCACCACCAGCATTCATATCTAGGCTCGCTTTTAGACCATGGTCAATAATCATAATTGCTTTGGAGATCATTTCTCCTTTCTCAGCAATTTCATTATGTTTCATATGCATTTTTGCTCTTGCCAGTGCTTCTTGTGCGCCCTCAAACAGCATTAAGATCAGTTTATGTGGATTTGCTGATTCAACACCAGTTTCAACGCCAACACGTTGATAAGTCGAAATTGGATTCATTGCTGCATACATAATGCGTCCCTCTTTTTTATTTTAGTAGTGTTATCAATAGACTTAAATAGCAATTCCTAGTCGTTTCTTATTTTAGGTAAATTTGCTAACTGCTGTTGAAGGAAGTTACTTGTTTGAGTCATACCTGCAATCAATGTATCGAGTGCAGAAAATTGTGAGCGAATACGTTTTTCAACATCCTCGAGTCGTTTAATTAACACCTCTCGTTGTGCGTTAATATCATCAATAGAAGAATTAATACCATCAATTCGATTATCAATTAAATTATTATCAAGCATACTTTCAACTAATTTATCTAATTTTGACGCAAAGCCACGTGCAAAATCTATAGTGCCTCTAGCACCGATACTCCCACCGTCTATTTGAATTTTTAAACCGCTGCTTTCACCTGACCCTGTTAGTATCTGGCCTGACCCAGTTGCTGCAACTCCATTAATGGTGCCAGCTACATCTACCCCAGTGCTTTCCGTTGCGGTGCCAAACAAATCGGCTTCAGCATTTCCGCTGGTAATAGCAACTTCTGATGAAGAGCCGTAGCTGTTTGAGGTAATCGTCAAAACCCCCGCTGTTTCTGAAACCGTAACATCAACGCCGTTTGCAGAAAGCTCGCTTGCACCATTGATTTGTGATTGAATCTCAGCTGCAAGAGAAGCTGCGGTGTAAACGCCAGCAGACAGTGTAACGCTGTCAGCGACACCATCTATTGTGAGGTTTAATGTGTCATTGATGCCCGCATTGATAGTGAGTGCTGCGGCAGTACTGCCTACTGCTGATCCTTGTGTGGCAATCTGGCTAATATTCAGCGCGTAATTGCCATTTAAAGTTTCAGCTGATGAGTCAATAAATGACACTAAACTATCACTTGATTTCCCCACAGAAGCAAACAATGTAGATATATCCTTACTGGCATCATTAACAACATCGTTAAACTTGCTGGTATCAAAGGCCAGTGTTCCTTCCGCAGTAAATGAAACGCCCACTTCAGAGAGTACGCTAAGTCCACCACCAGCCGTTGTTAGCGGGTCAGAAATTGCGTTTCGTAGCTGAAACTGGATTGAGCGGACTGTAAAATCACCGGTTAAAATAGATGCACGGTTATTTTCAGCATCATATTTTGAGATATCAGTGATGGTTTGGTTTAGCTCATTAAAAGCTTTAACAAAAGAGGAAACGGCACTCTGGGTCGATGCGGTATTAGGTGTAATACTTAATTTAGATGTGGTACCGAGATCAGCTTTTAACAAATTTAGCGTAACGCCTTCAATGGCGTCAGTAATCGTGTTTGAGGACTTGCTAATGGTGATACCGTCAACAACTAACGTTGAGTTGCTTGCGGCTACGGTTTCAGTAAGATTAGTCGTGCCGCCTGTAGATGCATCATAAGCCAATTGTGATAATCCTGCATTGTCTATGTTATTAGCATCATCGTCAGTAGTGGTTATTTTTAATGCGTTATCGAGGCCGGAATCTTTTGAGGCAATAACAAGTCGATCTCCAGATCCATCATTAACAATACTTGCGCTGACACCAGCATCTGCTAGA
>JAOULU010000288.1 GCA_029881855.1 Nitrosomonas sp.
AAACTTGTCATGATAGAACGACCCAGGGTGAGCCGTTAGCTGATGATATTGAGTGGGAAATTCGTTCTCAAAAAGGTATGAAAAAGCTCATGCAGAATGTCAAAGAAGGCTATAAAGATGTAATGCCTGAAATGGGTGGTTGTAGAAATTGTAGTGACGAAGAATTACTTGCTAGTATTATGTATATTTTCGAAACCAGTGGCACGAAACCAGTTTATCTGAATAGGAAGGCGCTGCCCGAGTAAATTCTAAACAGTTGGGTTAGAAAAGCTAACCCAACCCAACTGCTCCAGCTGTGTTACAACATGCCATAGACTACAGCCGCTATAACGCCACCTATAATGCCACCAACAACAGGAACATAAGCGTAACCCCAGTCACTGCTGCCTTTATTAGCCATTGGCAAAATGGCATGCATAATACGCGGCCCTAAATCTCGTGCAGGATTAACCGCAAAACCAGTTGGCCCACCCAGGGACAAACCAATACCAAACAGCAGTAGGGCTACGGGTAATGCATCCAGGGCACCCAGACTGGTCTGTGGTGAAACAATCATCATGACACCAAACACCAAAACGAAGGTTCCTACGGCTTCAGTAATAATATTATGTACTGGACTATTAATAGCAGGACCCGTACAGAATGCTGCCAATTGTGCGCCAGAATCAGTTGTGGCATCAAAATGCTGACGGTAAGTAACCCATACAATTAAAGCGCCCAGCATAGCACCTAACATTTGAGCAATTGCATAAACAGGTACATCAGCCCATGCGAACTTACCCGCTACTGCCAAACCAATACTTACTGCAGGATTAAGATGTGCGCCACTAGAAGCAGCTACAGCATAAACTGCAACAAAGAGTGCGATACCCCAGCCCGCCGCAATTGTTAGCCACCCAGCATTATTACCTTTTGATTTATTTAACACCACATTGGAGACTACGCCATTACCTAATAAGACCAATATAAAAGTACCAATTAATTCACCTAGAAAAGGAGTCATATGTATCACCTTAAATTTTTATTGAGCATCAAATTATTTGTTTTAAACCTGTGTGAAAGTGTAGTTTCTTAACCTATTTTTGTGACACTTTCATATATATTTCAGGCCAAATGATTATCACACAAAAAATATAAGGGGGATATGTTGACTCATCAATGTGGGAATTTATTTGCCATAATATTTGGCGAGTCCTAAGCAATTAATCCAAATCTTTTGGATCAATATAGAATGCCACGCGTTGAATTTAACGCATTGTTATTAACATGGGCAAGGTATGCAGATTGTTAGTTTAAGACTAATTGCAGTAATTATTTTCTCTAAACCATGTAACGGCATCGTTAAGTGCTTCAGTGGCTGGTCTATATTGATAACCCAATTCACGTTTAGCTTTTTCACTTGAAAAATACATAATTTTCTTAGCCATACGGACACTATCTAATGTTGCGCGTGGTTCTTTTTCGGTTAATGTGGCGATCTTTTCCATAGTCCACGCAATAGGTAACATTAAATTCACAGGGAGGCTGATACGTTTTTTTTGCTTGCCATTAATATGATCAATGGTTTGTAAGATTTGTAATAATGTCATGTTTTCTCCGCCCAGAATATAACGTTCTCCTGGTTTACCATGCTCACTGGCTAACAAGTGACCACGAGCAATATCATCCACATGTGCGACATTAAGGCCAGTATCGACATAAGCGGGCATTCTGTCTTGAAGTGTGTCCACAACTATACGACCTGTTGGTGTGGGTCTAATATCACAAGGACCAATGGGGGTGGAAGGGTTGACAATGGTAACAGGTAGTTGGTGCTCATCAGTCAATTGTTTTACGACTTGTTCAGCAAGAAATTTTGTTCGTTTATAAACCCCTGTCATGGTGTCTATGCTTGATGGTGTTTCTTCTGTGGCAGATGTGCCATCTTGATGAATTCCTAGGGTAGCTACACTACTTGTATAAACAATGCGTTTAAGACCTGCATCGGCCGCAGCCAGAATCAGTGCTCGTGTACCATTGACATTAATATCGTACATGCGTTTAGGATTTGGCACCCAGAGACGATAATCTGCTGCGACATGAAATAAATTATCACAGCCTTTAACCGCGTGCTTCAATGATTCATGATCGAGTAAATCACCTTCTACTACTTCTATAGGGAGATCTTTAAGATTACTGCGGTTACTGTTGGGTCTGGCTAATACACGAACATTATGACCAGCGGATAATAAACAACGCATAACGGCTGAACCAAGAAATCCTGTTGCACCTGTAACTAATGACTTCATAATGAAATATCACCTGTAATTTGTTGCAATGTAAGAATGTAACGTGTAGAAACTGAATTACAATTTAACTAATGATTTCTGTGGTAATTCAACATTAGGTAGATTTCTTGCTGTTGTCCTAAAGAGTAAATTTAATGCCCAGTTGTGACTTGCGAACAAACTGGTCGCAATGATTGTTGCCTTAACGCTACTACGCTTAATCTTGACTTGAATACCATCATGGAAATCACGATGTTGATTGATTTTATTTAAGGTTAATACTGA
>JAOULU010000289.1 GCA_029881855.1 Nitrosomonas sp.
TGGCTTGCATACCAAATATAAAAATCAGTAAACAAAGTGTGATAGCAAATGTTTTAATATTGATAGTTCTTGTTGACATCAAAAATCCTTTTCTTCAGAGAAATTTTTAGGATGATAAATCCATTGGTTTAATAATTCACGTGCGCAGGGGATAATTTCCGAAGCGGTCATACCCAATGGGCCATGTTGTTGATTAAGTAATTCATCAGCGGCTGCGCCATGTAGGTGTACGCCCAATAGTAGGGCATCATCAGGGTTAAGTCCTTGGCAAATGAGTGCGCCAATTATGCCGGACAAAATATCACCTGTACCAGCGCTGCTCAAGCCCGGATTGCCGCTGGTGTTGATGTACTGTGAGCCATCTTGCAAAGCGCAGATGCTGCCAGCACCTTTTAGCACCAAGTGGCAGTTGAACGCTTGGGCGATTTTTTGTGCTGCATTAAGTCGATCATTTTGTATCGTAGCGACATCCGTATTTAACAGTCGTGCGGCTTCTGCTGGGTGTGGTGTTAAGATGGTGATTGCTTGGCGTTGTTTGAGTTTGTCTGCCAATGGTTGATGTGTGGCAATTTGATTGAGTGCATCGGCATCCAATACAAGTGTGTGATGGGTGTCGAGTGCGAAATTCAGTAAGGCTTGGGCACCCGACTCCATGCCGAACCCAGGGCCGACCACCAAACAATTAATTGCATCCAGTTTAAAAATATCATTCGGTGAGCGTAACATCAATTCTGGCTGTGTTGTGTCGACAGTTGGTGCATTTTGTGCAATTAAGCCAAGATAAACACGCCCTGTACCTAGATGTAATGCGGCTTTGCCAGCTAATAATGCAGCACCAACCATTCCATTTGCACCACCGAGGATACCCACACTGCCAAATGTGCCTTTGTGGCTGTTAGATGGGCGGGGTGGCGGCAAAAGCGATTGTGCTAGCGTGTTATTGAGTACCCAGGTGTGTGCGGTTTGAAATTGAGTAGTGGTTAAATCAAGATCAGATAATAATAGCTTGCCACAGTATTCAGGTCCGCTATGGGTAAGTAAGCCAGGTTTTAGCCCAATAAATGTAACGGTGAGCGTTGCGCGAATGACTGCACCATAAATACAGCCGTTATCACTGCCAAGACCGGAGGGAATATCTAATGAGAGTACAGGCGCATTGATTTTGTTAACAGTATTTATCCAATCTAAATATTGTCCTTGGAGGGGGCGCTCAGGGGTTAGACCAATGCCGAACAAGCCATCAATCACCAGATCCCAATCTGATTGTTCAGGAATATCAGGTTGGACGCTACCTTCAATTGCCAGCCATTGTTGCAGGGCATTGTGTGCATCTGGCGGCAAATGTTCAGGGTCAGCGGCAAAAACCACCGTAATGTGGTGCCCCCATTGTTTTAAATAACGAGCGACAACAAAGGCATCTCCGCCATTGTTACCTGGCCCGGCCAGAATCAAAATATTGCTGGCGTTATGGGTTAGGAGTTTGTTTCGAGCAATTTTTGCAGCGGCCCGACCAGCTTTCTCCATTAAGTTGGGCGCATCGGATTGGTTGATCGCCAATTGTTCTATTTCTCGGATCTCAGTGGTAAAAAAAACAGCATCAGTGTTGTTCATGGTTTGTAATTTTATGTTGTATATGAGTTGTGCAGCGGAGAATGGTTCTTCTCGTGTAAAATCACATTCTTCTAAATAACTGTATTTTTCCCCTAATGCTTCGATTGCGTGGTGGCCGTGCACTTTCTCCGTTTCGGCTGGAGAAATTAATTAAAGAAATTAATTTGCAGCATTCGCAAGTTTCTCATATTTATGCAGAATATTGGCATTTCTGTGCGTTAAAACAGCCTTTGCAAGATGCTGAGCAAGCTGTGCTTGAGCGCTTATTGGATTATGCGCCGGTTGAACAAACGACACAGCCAGAAGATGCATTCTTTCTAGTATTGCCGCGTCCAGGAACAATTTCACCGTGGTCTAGCAAAGCGACAGATATTGCACACCATTGTGGGTTAGAAGCCATTGAGCGGATTGAGCGGGGCATTGTGTTTCATGTCGGTATGCCAATGGATCAAACGTTTTCTGATGGTGATAGGGCAAGCTTGTTGCATTTATTACATGATCGCATGACTGAGATGGTATTTGAATCATTCGATGATGCTGAGAAACTATTTCAACATTACCCACCACTACCACTCAATACAGTCGATGTTGTAAATGGCGGTATAGCTGAGCTAGAAAAAGCCAATCAAGAAATGGGTTTAGCACTGTCTGTCGATGAAATTGAGTATCTCGCACATAATTTTAAACAGATTGCACGTAATCCAACCGATGTCGAACTAATGATGTTCGCACAGGCGAACTCAGAGCATTGTCGCCATAAAATATTTAATGCCGATTGGGTTATTGATGGCCAGCAGCAAGATAAATCGCTTTTTGCAATGATACGCAATACGCATCAAATCCATCCACAAGGCACGATCGTTGCTTATTCAGACAATTCTAGTGTTATTGAGGGTGCCAAGATTAAGCGTTTTTACCCGAGTATTGGTAATACTTATGG
>JAOULU010000034.1 GCA_029881855.1 Nitrosomonas sp.
TTGTGCCACTTGTGAATAATCTCTAAACAGTTTTCCTTGAAGCTTTATTTCTCGGGACAAATAATTAAGGTATCTTTTGATGTCAGTACAATCATTGGCAATAATCTGGTTGTAATGGCAATGGAAGCATAAAGATTTGCAATAAGGAAAATGGATGTACAAGGATAAAGGTCGCCGCACGACACCTATTTTGTGGCTATTCATCCATGCGATGTATGTCTGCATATCAAATGCCTCAATAAAGCGGCTGGAATCTGGATATACGGTATAGTTTCTATTATTACACTCAAATTGACGAATAAGTGCTGAGCTGAGATCAGCTGGATAATAAGATTGTCCTAAATCTGGAGTATGATTCATTATTATGTAGGATATGTTCAATAAGCTCGCTGAATCGGTTACAAACCAGGCATAATGTAAATCAGCGCATTTTTCTGCGGATTGGCGTAGTAAAAAAGAATGCCCCTTTTTTTCTATATTGCCTGTAGAATTATCACTATAAGAAGAATTACTCACCTTGATCCAGATCAAGATGAGTAATTTAATAAAAAATGTTCCACCTTTTGATTTGAAAAACGTTTTGTTACCAGAAAGTTCTACACCTAATCATCTTGATATTTCAAATATAAGATCAAGTTGTGCAACATGCAGTTTGCGTGAGTTATGCTTACCAGTTGGCCTCAATGAAAGTGAAATACAAGAGCTTGGAGACTTGGTCAGCCACAAACGTAAAATACAGCGTGGCGGATACCTGCACCGTACTGGTGCAACATTTCAAATGCTTTTCGCTATTCGTAGCGGATTCTTAAAGACTTGTGTTTTGGAAGAAGATGGGCGCCAGCAAGTGACAGGTTTTCATATGACCGGTGAATTATTAGGACTCGATGCGATTAGCACTGACAAACATACTTGTGATGCCATCGCGTTAGAAGATAGTGAGGTTTGTGAGATTCCATTCGTGAAATTGGAAGAAATCAGTCGTTCTGTTCCTTCGCTGATGCACCAGTTTCATAAAGTGATGAGTCGCGAGATTGTAAAGGATCACGGCGTTATGCTGCTATTAGGTAGCATGAAAGCGGAAGAACGTTTAGCAACGTTTCTTTTGAATTTATCCCGGCGTTTTTCCATACGCGGTTATTCATCATCAGATTTTAATTTGCGCATGACACGTGAAGAAATAGGCAGTTATCTGGGCCTTAAATTAGAAACAGTAAGTCGTGCATTTTCAAAGTTGCAAGATGAACAGATTATTGTTGTGGATAATAAGCATATCCAGATCAATGATATCGAACGTTTAAGGACCAAAATGGGAAACTCATCCTGCTTAACATAAATCTTTTCTGTTATATATCAGTATCATAATATAGATATTTCCCACAAGCCTTGCCTTAATCAAAGCATGGTTCATTAATTCAGAGTTATTTGCGCTTCTTCCCTAGAACTTAAATTTAACGCTGCATTCTTCTCGCCATTGGAAGATGGTATAATGTGTTTATGATTTGATTCGTGGCTTAAGGGGTTCTTGAGCACGGTCAGATTAAATTCACACATTCGCTTGATTTTAAAGGAAACTCTGCATGCAGAGTGGATATGGCGGATGGAGGCTCAATCCTAAAGGAGAAATTATGTCAGTAACTATGAGGCAAATGCTGGAAGCGGGTGTTCACTTCGGACATCAAACTCGGTTCTGGAACCCTAAAATGGCGCCATACATTTTTGGCCATCGTAATAAAATTCATATTATTAACCTAGAGCAGACTATGGCTATGTATCAAGAAGCTATGAAATATATACGCCAATTGTCTGCTAATAAAGGTGTGGTTATGTTCGTTGGTACCAAGCGGCAAGCACGCGATATCGTACGCGAAGAAGCTATGCGCTGTGGTTCCCCATATGTTGATCAACGTTGGTTAGGTGGCATGTTGACCAATTTTAAGACCATTAAACAATCCATCAAGCGTTTGCATGATATGGAAACAATGATGCAAGATGGTACGGCCGATAAACTAGTAAAAAAAGAAGCGCTTAATATGCAGCGTGAATTGGAAAAACTAAATAGTAGTTTGGGCGGTATTAAAGATATGCAGGGTTTGCCTGATGCTTTGTTTATAATTGACGTTGGTTACCAGAGAGGTGCTATTACTGAGGCCAAGAAACTTGGTATACCGGTTGTTGGAGTAGTGGATACTAATCATAATCCTGAAGGATTGCATTACATCATTCCAGGTAATGATGATTCAAGTCGAGCAATTCGTTTATATGCTAGGGGTGCGGCGGATGCCATTCTTGAGGGGCGTAATCAATCAATTCAGGAAATTGTAGAGGCGAGCCCAGCAGAAGAAATCACGTAGAAACAGAAGCTGTTTTTCTATGTAACAGACAACTAACTGGACATTAATTGTAATTAGCTTGATTTTTTAAAGATTAGTGAGCGCATAACTGAAAAATAATTTTTCAAGGCAGACATAATCAATAATCAAGTCATTAACTATATTGTATCTGGAGTAAATATGGCGGCTATTACCGCAAGTATGGTAAAAGAATTACGGGAGTTAACAGGGCTTGGCATGATGGAGTGCAAAAAAGCCCTGCTAGAAACTGATGGTGATATAAAGGCAGCAGAAGATCTTCTGAGAATTAAGAGTGGCGCTAAAGCAAATAAGGCAGCTGGGCGTATTGCAGCTGAAGGTGTTGTTGGTGCGTTTATCGCAACCGATAAACGGATTGGCGCATTGGTAGAGGTGAATTGTGAAACTGATTTTGTAGCAAAGAATGGAGATCTTGTTGATTTCGCTAAAAATGTGGCTGAATTGGTGGCAACAAAAAACTTAACAGATGTAACGGCATTAAATGATGTTTTACTTCCTTGCGGCGAAACAGTAGAAGCAACCCGTAAGGCATTAGTTATGAAGCTGGGGGAAAATATTTCAATACGCCGGTGTGGCCGCCATACGACTGAAGGACAGCTTGCAGCTTATTTGCATGGCACTAAAATTGGCGTGATGGTTGATTATACGGGTGGTGATGAGGCCTTAGGTAAGGATATAGCAATGCATATTGCCGCAAGTAAACCAATTTGTGTTTCCAAAGAGCATGTATCTTCTGATGTGTTAGATCATGAGCGTCAGATATTTTCTGCTCAGGCGGCTGAAAGCGGCAAACCAGCAAACATTATTGAAAAAATGGTTGAAGGACGTATCGCAAAATATCTTGCAGAAGTTACATTACTTGGTCAGCCTTTTGTTAAAGATCCGGATCAAACCGTAGAGAAGTTGCTTGCAAAGAAATCAGCTAAAGTGAATGCTTTCACAATGTTTGTTGTGGGGGAGGGTATTGAGAAGAAATCTGAAAATTTTGCCGATGAAGTCAAAGCACAAATGGGTCAAAAATAATTTTATCGCCAATGGCTGCTAAATATAAACGCATCTTACTAAAACTATCTGGTGAGGCCCTGATGGGTGAGAACAGCTATGGTATTCATCGTTCAACGATGGGTAGGATTGTTGCTGAACTTGATGAAATTAGTAAACTGGGTGTTGAAGTTGCTATTGTTGTTGGTGGCGGTAATATTTTTCGTGGTATGACTTCCGCAAATGATGGAATTGAACGTGTTACTGCTGATTATATGGGTATGCTGGCAACGGTGATGAATGCACTGGCGTTGCATGATGCGATGAAACAAATTGGTTTGGCGTCATGTATTCAATCTGCGCTACATATAGAGCAAGTAGTGGAGCCATATGTTCGTGGTAAAGCAATGCGTTACTTGGCTGAAGGTAAGGTGGTTATTTTTGCTGCGGGTACAGGCAACCCATTTTTTACTACCGACACAGCTGCTGCATTACGTGGTATGGAAATGGATGCAGATATCATGCTCAAAGCAACTAAGGTTGATGGCGTTTATACTAGTGACCCTAAAATTGATCCACAAGCAACACGTTTTAAGGAATTGTCTTTTGATGAGGCTATTGCCAAGAACCTGCAAGTTATGGATGCGACAGCATTAACATTATGTAGGGATCAGAAATTATTACTAAAGGTATTTAGTATTTTTAAGGCCGGAGCACTTAAACGTATTATTCTTGGGGAAGATGAGGGAACTCTGGTGACAGTCTAATCAACTCTATTTAAGTCTCTTGTTATGAAGGTGCGAAAGGGATAACGCTATTATGATTGCCGATGTAAAAGAAACTGCTGAACAAAAAATGCAAAAAAGTCTGGAAGCTTTAAAGACAGATTTAAGCAAGGTTAGAAGTGGGCGTGCGCATACGGGTTTGTTAGATCACGTCACAGTAGATTACTATGGTTCGCCGACACCTGTAAGTCAGGTGGCTAATATAAACTTGATTGATGCACGTACAATCGGCGTTATTCCATGGGATAAAAAAATGGCGAATGCTGTTGAAAAAGCAATCCGTGATTCTGACTTAGGGCTTAACCCAATGTCTGTTGGTGAGGTAATACGTGTCCCCATGCCACTATTGACGGAAGAACGACGTCGGGATCTTACTAAGGTTGTTAAACAGGAGGCTGAGTCAGTACGTGTCGCAATACGCAATATACGACGCGATGCAAATTCACAATTAAAAGAATTATTAAAGTCAAAAGAAATATCTGAAGATGATGATCGGCGTGGTCAAGATGAAATTCAAAAACTTACTGACGATTACATTGTTGAGGTAGACAAACTTTTACAAATTAAGGAAGCCGAGCTGATGGCTGTTTGATATGCCCAAAGTCACGAGTTCAACTCGAGAAATACCTGAAACAGGTTCGATACCAAGGCATATTGCTATTATTATGGATGGCAATGGCCGGTGGGCCAGGAGCCGATTTATGCCTCGTGTAGCGGGCCATAGGCAAGGTGTTGAGGCGGTTCGTGGCATAATTAAAGCATGTGTTGAACGTGGCGTTGAATACTTAACCTTGTTTGCTTTTAGTAGTGAAAATTGGCGTCGACCTGCTGATGAAGTTTCATTCTTAATGCAGCTATTTATTGGAGCGCTTGAACGAGAAATTAGCAAGCTGCATGAAAATGATATTTGTTTTAAAGTTATTGGTGATACCTCTAAGTTTGAACCTAAGATTATTGAATTTATCCGTAATGGGGAGCGATTAACAACTAGTAATAAGCGCCTTACACTCACTATCGCAGCTAATTATGGCGGTCGCTGGGATATTATGCAGGCTATTCGTAAGATGGTGGCGCAATCGCCCAATACCCAATTTGATTTTAAAGAAGAAAATTTAACACCTTACCTTTCTATGAATTATGCGCCAGAGCCGGATTTATTTATTCGCACGGGTGGAGAGTGTCGTGTTAGCAACTTTTTATTGTGGCAATTGGCTTATACAGAATTGTATTTTACCAATACACTTTGGCCCGATTTTAACGAAAATGAATTTGATCAAGCTATTTTATCTTATCAACAACGAGAACGCCGATTTGGTAGAACCAGTGAACAACTTCCAGAATCATTAACTGCTCAAGGGTAACTGCCACTACCTTTAATGAAGTAATTTGCTAATGATTATAATAATAAATTGCCATTTTCATGAACCAGTGTCTTAATGGCTATTAATTTCTCCGCATTGCTGCAAATTCTGCTTAGATGTAAACAGCATTTCCCTATTGAATTTCCTCATGCTTAAAACGCGTATTCTCACGGCGGCGATTATATTGCCTTTATTCCTAGCTGCATTATTTCTTATACAAGATATTTTTTGGGCTGCATTGTTGTTGATGCTGACACTAATTGGCTCGCGGGAATGGAGTAACCTGGCTAAATTTTCGGTTAAAAATACAACACTTTACATGGTACTCACTACATTGATAGGCGGGGAAATGTTATTCCAGCTAAGTGAAGCCGTTAAGATTGACCCCTACACACAAATATTTCAATGGGTTTATACTCTATCGGTAATTTTTTGGGTAGTGGCTGTGCCTTTTTTTTTAAAACAATCTTATACTATTAAAAATCCGGTAGTTCTAATGCTCATTGGGTGGCTGGTGTTATTACCAACTTGTTTTGCTTTATATCAATTGCGTTCAATTAGTCCATTGCTTTTACTTGGCTTTATGGCGACCATTTGGGTTTCAGATACTGCCGCTTACTTCTCAGGACGTGCTTTGGGTAAGCGTAAACTTGCTGTAAATATTAGTCCTGGTAAAACATGGGAGGGTGTGGCAGGCGCACTGGTGGCAGTCTTAATATACGCGCTGATATGGGATTACATGATTGTTGAGGAATCTTTGATGACGGCACTTGTGCCATTATTATTATTAATGGTTGTATTGGGCATCATTGGTGATTTATTTGAGTCTCTATTAAAGCGTCAAGCTGGCATGAAGGATAGTGGCAACATATTACCTGGCCATGGCGGTATTTTAGATCGTATTGATGCTTTGACATCAACATTACCACTAGCCATTCTGGCATTACTAATTTTTTATTCACCTTCTCTATGAATACAATTCGTCACCTAACTATTTTGGGTTCTACTGGCAGTATTGGCGAGAGTACGCTAGATGTTGTTGCACGTCATCCAGATAGATTCAAGGTTGTGGCTTTAACCGCTAATAACAATGTAGAAAAAATATTGGCACAATGCCGAAATTTTTCTCCTCGTTATGCGGTGATGTTAAATGAAACAAGCGCCGAGCAATTGGCGAAAGCGTTAAATGTTGAAGGGCTGGATACGGAAGTTCTCTCTGGTGTTGAGTCACTTGAAAAAGTTGCTGCGTTGCCAGAAGTTGATGCTGTGATGGCTGCTATCGTTGGTGCTGCAGGTATACGCCCGACATTTGCTGCGGCACGCAGTGGAAAACTTGTGTTGCTTGCCAATAAAGAATCATTGGTTATGGCTGGGCGCATTTTTATGGAACTGATTAAGGAAAATGGTGCTACATTGTTGCCGATTGATAGTGAGCATAATGCGATATATCAGTCACTACCTCACCAATTTAATGGTGATTTTCCTACTGCAGGTGTGAGCCACATATTATTGACTGCGTCTGGTGGGCCATTTAGAGATGCGCCTGTGGCCTCGCTAGAACAAGTTACTCCTGCCCAAGCTTGCGCTCACCCTAATTGGGATATGGGGAGAAAAATATCGGTTGATTCAGCGACTATGATGAATAAAGGGCTGGAGGTCATTGAGGCGCACTGGTTATTTAATGCCGCTCCTGAGAATATTCAGGTTGTGATTCACCCGCAAAGCGTTATTCATTCCATGGTTCAATATGTTGACGGTTCGGTAATAGCGCAATTGGGTAACCCTGACATGCGTACACCAATTGCTCATGCAATGGGTTATCCTGAGAGGATAGATAGTGGCGTAAAACCACTGGATATGTTTGCTGTTGCCCATTTAGATTTTGAGGCACCTGATTTTGAACGTTTTCCTTGTTTGAGGTTAGCATATGAAGCGCTTGCTATAGGCGGTAATATGCCTGCCATTCTTAATGCCGCGAATGAGATTGCAGTCGAATCATTTCTCAATGAGAAAATGTCTTTTACAGCCATTCCATCAATGATTGCGCATGTCATGAAGACGATTCAGCGTGAAGAAATCACAACGCTTGACGATGTGCTAATGGCCGATAATGCAGCACGCGCAGCTGCACATGAATGGTTGGTAAGTTTAAAATAAAGTAATATTGGAGTTACGATAGTGTTTTTTCTAATAGCAATATGCGCACCTGCTTTAATTTTTAGTGATGTTAAATGATCGTGGCGAATGAGCTAGACTATTTCAATATCACTATTTCATGTGTAATGGACTGATATGTCAATATTCTTTACCATCATTTCTTTTGTGGTTGCTTTAGGTTTACTCATTACCTTCCATGAGTTTGGTCATTATTTAGTTGCGCGCTGGAATGGCGTAAAGGTATTACGTTTTTCAATTGGTTTTGGCCAACCTATTTTTCGTAAACGATGGGGTAAAGACCAGACTGAATGGGTTGTTGCCGCAATTCCTTTGGGCGGTTATGTCAGAATGTTGGATGAGACCGAAGGGAAAGTAGCGCCAGCGGATCTTCCGCGTGCGTTTAATCGCCAATCGGTTAAACGACGTTTTGCTATAGTTGCAGCTGGCCCTATTGCTAATTTCCTGCTTGCAATTGTACTGTATTGGCTGCTCTTCATACTTGGTGTCAGTGGAATGAAACCCGTACTAGGACCAACGGTACCAGAAACTCCCGCCGCATTTGCAAGGTTTGAGGCTGGAGAAACCATTGTAAGTATTGAAAATGAAGCTGTTGCAAGCTGGCAAGACGCACGTTGGACATTATTAAGATATGCTATTGATCAGGCGCCAGATATCAGCATAGAAACTGTTGGGCAGAATGGACAGGTTATTTTGCGGGAACTGGATCTCAGCACAGTTCATCCTGATGAGTTTGATGAAAATTTTCTGGGAACCATTGGGTTTAATCCATACCAGCCAGTTATTGAACCGATTATTGCCGAAGTTATGCCTGATGGGTCTGGGTACCGTGCAGGACTATTAGTAGGCGACGAGATTCTTGCGGTGAATGGTAATGAAATAGTTAACTGGGTAGAGCTCGTGCATGTTATACGTGATAACCCAGATAAATATTTGGAAATGGATGTTTTACGTAACAATCAATTGGTTAGTGTAGGTGTTACACCCGAGGCTGCTTCTGAGAGCGGAAAGAAGATTGGCAAAATTGGCATTATGCCTAAAGTTGACCAAGCTGAATTTGAAGCATTACTTGTCAAAGTAACGTATCCAGCGGGTACAGCTGTTATAAAGGCTGTCGAAAAAACCTGGGAAACTAGTGTGCTGACGTTACAAATGCTGTCCAAAATGATAACAGGTGATGTGTCATGGAAAAATGTCAGCGGCCCAATATCTATTGCTGATTATGCTGGGCAATCTGCGCAGATGGGGTTGGTTTCATATCTGGCATTCCTTGCGCTAATTAGTGTTAGTTTAGGGGTATTAAATTTATTACCTATTCCAGTCCTGGATGGTGGGCATTTAATGTATTATGTTATCGAAATGATTAGGGGCACACCGCTTTCTGAAAAAGCCATGATGATCGGACAAAGGATCGGTTTGGCTATGTTGTTCACACTCATGACATTTGCCATATACAACGATATTAATCGGCTTATCATCGGTTAGATAATGAAATTCAAGGTTCTTGCTGCAATGATTGCCCTTTTCTACGCTTTTGCTTCTTGGGCCAGCAGTAGCGAGATTTTTGTAGTTAAAGATATTCGCGTGGAAGGTATACAGCGTACTGATGCTGGTACTGTATTTACATACTTGCCGATTAAAGTTGGTGATACGCTTGATGAAGCTAAAGCTATTTCTGCAATTAAGGCACTTTATGCCACAGGTTTTTTCAAGGACGTAAAATTAAAATCAGAACAAGATGTTTTAATTGTACAAGTAGAAGAGCGTCCAGCAATTGCTCAGATTGATATTAATGGCGCAAAAGAATTCGAGCAAGATAAACTTAAAGAAGGCTTGAAGCAAGCGGGTTTATCTGAATCTAGAATTTTTAGTCGTTCTCTACTAGAAAGGGCCGAGCAAGAATTAAAGCGGCAATATATCAGTCGTGGTAAATATTCTGTCAAAATCACAACGACGACAACGCCACTAGAACGCAATCGTGTTGGTATAAATTTTGATATTAGTGAAGGCCGAACGGCCCGCATCAAACAAATAAATTTTGTAGGTAATAATGCTTTTGATGACGATGATCTAAGTCGATTATTTGTGCTTAGAACACCGGGTTTATTGACTTGGTTTACTAAGAACGATCAATATTCTAAACAGAAGTTATCTGCCGATCTTGAAACACTACGTTCCTATTACCTCGATCGAGGTTACTTGGAATTTGGTATTGAATCCACACAAGTATCTATATCGCCCAATATGCGAGATATTTACATTACGGTAAATATTAATGAAGGCGAGCAATACATAGTTTCCGATATAAAACTGGCGGGAGAAATGTTCTTGCTGGAGGAAGAGCTGCGCGAATTAATTTTATTAAAACCTGGCGAAGTATTTGCACGTGAGAAACTGACTGAATCTGTAAAACTTATTACTGATCGTTTGGGTGATGATGGGTATGCATTTGCAAATGTAAATGCAGCGCCAGAGCTGGATAATGAAACACAACAAGTAGCTTTTACTTTTTTTATTGACCCAGGTCGTCGTGTATATGTGC
>JAOULU010000290.1 GCA_029881855.1 Nitrosomonas sp.
AGAATCTTCGGCTTCGCTTCGGCCTAAAATCTAAAAGTACGGCGCTCAGCGTGTATCACTGTAAGTCCATGAAAAGAATGGCTCCCTGACCAGGGCTCGAACCTGGGACAAACGGATTAACAGTCCGTTGCTCTACCAACTGAGCTATCAGGGATTTGTTGAGAAGCGAATGTTAACGGTTTGGGGCTTGCCGGTCAACTATCATATCGATTTGGTGTTGTCTTTAGGTTAAAGGATTTCACGCATGCATCAAATCCCTATAAGATGATGGATTCATCCGTTATTCCTAAACGATAAAATGTCATCCCAACTTTCCAATAATCGCCCCCCTCCTGACCAAGTGCTGATTGAGATTGCCAATTATGTGGTGAATCACCGTATTCAGAGTCGCTTAGCTTATGAGACTGCTCGTTACTGTTTGATGGATTCATTGGGGTGCGGCCTAGAAGCGCTTTCTTATCCAGCCTGCAGCAAATTGTTGGGGCCAATTGTTCCCGGTGCAGTTGTGCCTAATGGTGCGCGTGTTCCTGGCACAATATTTCAACTTGATCCGGTGCAAGCGGCATTTAATATTGGCACCATGATTCGCTGGCTTGATTTTAATGACGCTTGGCTTGCGGCTGAGTGGGGCCATCCATCCGATAATCTGGGTGGCATTTTAGCGACCACTGATTGGATTGCACGCAAAGCGCGGGCATCCGGTAAACCTGTGCCCACAATGCACGATGTACTCACTGCAATGATTAAGGCGCATGAGATTCAAGGCTGCCTCGCATTGGAAAATAGCTTTAACCAGGTAGGGCTAGATCATGTGGTGTTGGTTAAAGTAGCCTCTGTTGCGGTAGTAACCCATTTAATGGGGGGTAATCAGGCACAGGTTGTCGATGCACTATCACAGGCTTGGGTGGATGGACAATCCTTACGTACGTATCGTCATGCGCCGAATACCGGCTCACGCAAATCTTGGGCGGCGGGTGATGCCACCAGTCGCGCTGTGTGGCTTGCATTGATCACATTAAAAGGGGAAATGGGTTGCCCCTCAGCACTCACTGCAAAAACCTGGGGATTTTATGATGCCCTATTTAAAGGTCAGTCATTTCGTTTCCAACGGCCTATAAACAGATGGGACACGTATGTGATGGAAAATATTTTATTTAAGATCTCATTTCCCGCTGAGTTTCATGCACAGACAGCTATTGAATGCGCCATGCAACTCCACCCACAAGTCAAAGACCGGATAGATGATATTGAATGTATTACGATTCGCACACAAGAAGCAGCAATCCGCATTATTGATAAGAAAGGAACATTAAACAATCCTGCTGACCGAGATCATTGCATGCAATATATGGTCGCTGTTGCACTAATTTTCGGGCGATTAACCGCTGCTGACTATGAAGATACGGTTGCTGCTGATGCACGTATTGATGGGTTACGTGAAAAAATATTTTGTATTGCGGATGAACAGTTCACTAAGGACTACCATGACCCTGATAAACGCGCGATTGCAAATGGTGTGAGTATTACCTTCAAAGATGGTACTGCGTTGGAGGAGGTTATCGTGCCTTACCCGATTGGACACAAAAAACGCCGTCATGAAGGGATGCCACACTTAGAGAAGAAATTTGCAACTCATCTAGCGCGATGCTTCCCGGAAAGCCAACAACAAGCCATTCTTGCGTTATGTCTAGACCAAGACTCGTTGCAGGCAACCCCTGTCGATGAATTCATGGGTATGTTTGTCGGTGCACAGTAATGATGCGGTCTGAATTACCCTTTACTGCGACTGATTTTAACCACTTCTTTAATATGCCTTAGGCCGCGCATAACTTGGGCCAAGTGCAGTCTATTTTTGACTTGCAAGATAAAACGTATGGCAGTGTAATCGTTCTCGCTCTCCATCGCCACATCGTCAATATTTGATTCTGCTCTGGCTATTTCCGCAGCGATTCTAGCCAATACGCCATGTTTATTGGCCGCAATAACTTTTATATTCACTTCAAAAGTATTCGCGATATCTTGCCCCCAGGTGACATCCAAATAATTCTCTGGATTCTTATGACCATGGGTAATAATTGAGCAATCACGAGTGTGTATAACCAACCCTTGGTCCTTTTTAAACAACCCAACGGCGACATCACCAGGTATTGGGTGACAACACTTCGCAAATTGCACAGCCAACCCTTCTGTACCCATAATGGTAATTGGTGCAGAGGTGATCTTCTCACTATCAATCGACTCAACAGGAGAGAGCAAACGTTTCGCTACTATTGTCGGTAGTTGTTTACCTAGCACCATGTCGGCAAATAATTCGTCTTTAGATTTTACGCTGCTGTCCCGTACCAACTTCTTCCACTGTGCTTTACTAATCGTCTCTGGGTCTACACCAAATGACAATAACGCTTGATTAAGCATACGCTCACCTAATTTAACGGATTCATCATACTGAATAGTCTTAAGAAAATGACGAATATGTGAGCGCGCCCTACCTGTCGCCACATAACTTAACCAAGAAGGGTTTGGTTTCGCATAAGGGGCTGTGAAGATC
>JAOULU010000291.1 GCA_029881855.1 Nitrosomonas sp.
ACACATTAAAAAATTTCACTGCTGAGAAATTTTCTGAGCAACTCAATCAGAGTTTAAACAAAAACAATGAAAAATAAATTGCTATTTGACAATAACCCAGTCAGTCAGCAGTTTGTAGAACACGCAACTAAAAAGTTGCATCTTCGTCATTTATTACAACTCATTCTATTTTTTGCAGGTTGTTTTGTATTGCCTGCATTTGCACAGCAAACTGGGTTCCCTGCATTTACTAGCACACCTAGTCCAGATGGTGGTGAGACTTATACACTCAGTATACAAACACTACTGCTATTAACTTCTTTTACATTTATACCCGCATTGGTTCTAATGATGTCGAGTTTCACACGCATCATTATCGTATTGTCTTTATTACGATTGGCATTAGGAACTCAAACTTCGCCACCTAACCAGGTTTTAATTGGCCTAGCATTATTTCTTACATTTTTTATTATGGCGCCAGTTATTGACCGCGTTTACGAAGAAGCCTATCTGCCCTTCTCTGAAGATAAAATCAGCATCATGGAAGCTGCTGACAAAGCCAGCGTACCACTTAAAAAGTTTATGCTGCACCAAACAAGGGAAGCAGATATTGCACTTTTTGTACAAATCTCTGGGCATGATGAAATAGAAAGCCGAGAACAAGTTCCATTAAAAATACTCATCCCAGCCTACATTACCAGTGAATTAAAAACAGCGTTTCAGATTGGGTTTGTCGTTTTTATTCCTTTCCTAATCATTGATATGGTCGTGGCCAGCGTATTAATGTCCATGGGTATGATGATGCTCTCCCCAATGATCATCTCACTCCCATTTAAATTAATGCTATTTGTTCTAGTCGATGGCTGGCACCTACTCATTGGCTCTTTGACACAAAGCTTCTTTACATGACGAGACTATTATTATGACACCTGATAGCGCAATGGTTATTGGCCGGCAAGCACTTGAGATGACTTTCTTATTGTCAGGTCCCCTTCTATTATCAGCTTTAGCAGCAGGTCTTATTGTCAGTATATTCCAAGCGGCCACACAAATTAATGAAATGACTTTATCATTCATTCCTAAATTGTTGGTTATGTTCCTTGTTATGATTTTGGCAGGCCCTTGGATGCTAAATTTAATGATTGATTTCATGCAGAGACTATATGCAGACATCCCTTTATTAGCAGTTAGTTAACATTTACATACAATTAGTTACGGTTGTTTCTTCAGGTGATATATAACATTATTCATTAGGCCAATACCTACCTAATGTCTAATGTATAAACGTATTGGCAAGCTTAGTATGAAGGCCATTTTTGGTTGAAAATATGATCAGTATAACTACCGCTGAATTTAATACACTACTCATCACATTTTTCTGGCCACTGACTAGAATCTTGTCAATGATTGCTAGTGCACCAATTTTAGGTAACCCAAGCTTTCCTGTACGTGCAAAGCTTGGCCTGGCCCTTATGATTACGATTTTGGTAGTTCCAACCTTAGAACAACCTGTACCACAAATCGACCCAAACTCCGGCCTTGGTTTATTAGTACTCATGCAACAAATTATGATTGGTGCCGCCATCGGGTTTGTTATGCGCATCATATTTGTTGCCGTAGAAATGGCCGGTGAGATTATTGGCCTGCAAATGGGTTTGGGTTTTGCTATCTTTTTTGACCCACAAAACTCTGCGCAAGTACCACTAATTGGGCGCTTCCTTGGCGTCATTGCCAGTCTTGCATTCATTGCAATTGATGGGCACTTAATCATGATTGCATTAATTTCACAAAGTTTTAATACATTGCCTATTGCACCGGCTGGCCTGTCAGAATCAACATTAACTGTGCTAGCCAATTGGGGTGGCGAAATTTTTAAAGCTGGCTTACAACTGTCACTACCTGTATTGACCGCATTATTAATAACCAATCTAGCACTTGGTATCCTAACGCGCGCAGCACCACAATTGAATATTTTTGCTGTTGGTTTTCCACTAACACTTTCAATTGGGTTTCTAATATTGGCATTAAGCATTTCACACTACGCACCAGTACTAGAACATTTTATTCTTGAAGGACTATATTTAATGATGGCGCTCGTTAATCTCGACGAAATAATTATGCCATAAGGTGTTCAATCTAATACACGCTAGAAATGGAAATATTGAAATATTCCGAGTAACCATTTTCATGTTCATAAACAGACAATATTCCCCTTCTTTTTCAAGAGAAAAAATTACTCGCAGACTGTTATAGTCTTTATCATTACTTTTGTTGCAATTGTATAAATTTCTACCTCTACAACACCCAAAAAAGTTATTTATATAACCATTAATTATGTCTTTTAAGTCTAGATTAATTAGATCATTACGTAAAATCTCACCATTGCCTGAGCTTCAAAGCAATGACAATATGTTTGTGCCTGAAACAATCAGTGAGCCATCAGATGAATTTTATGACACACAAGATAGGTTACATAACCCGCATGAGAACGATTACGAACAACAGTATAAAGCTGCAAATAACGCACGCTTGAATGCCGAAGATCACGCGATAAAAAAAGCTCGCATG
>JAOULU010000292.1 GCA_029881855.1 Nitrosomonas sp.
ATATTCTAGGATAAAACGAATTGAACATTTATGTTCTCCGAATGATTAATGGGTATAAAGAGAAATGCTATGTAGTTTAATAGCAGATGTTATTACAATATTGTTACAAGAATATGACAAGCTTCTTATCGTTCTTGTTAGGTGCATTCAGTTTGCACAATTTCTGCTATTTGCTCTGCCCAATAATTGATTTTTTGTTTTGATTCCCCTTCAAGCATTATGCGTAGTAATGGTTCTGTACCGGAAGCACGTATAAGAACGCGTCCTTTGTCTCCGAGATCAGCCCCGGCTTTTTGTTGAATCATTTTAATAGTTTTGTTTTTGGTAAAATCAAATGATTTTGGGGTCTCTATATTAATGAGTCGTTGTGGGTAGAGTTTAACGCCATGCATAAATTCAGCCAGTGTTTTATTGCTGTCTTGTAGGGCATATAGCACTTGCAAGGCAGAGATAATAGCGTCACCTGTTGTATGCTTATCGAGGCAAATAATATGCCCAGAGCTTTCGCCGCCGAGATGCCAGCCTTTCTCTTTAAGTAACGCCATGACATAACGGTCACCGACATTAGCGCGAAGGAATGGGATATTCAATTTTTTTAAACTGTTTTCTATTGCAAAATTAGTCATTAGGGTGCCGACTACGCCACCCATTAGCAGTCCTTTTTGTTGGCGATGTTTGGCGATAATATAAATGAGCTGGTCGCCATCAAAGAGCACACCTTTTTTGTCCACCATCATTAAGCGGTCGCCATCACCATCTAACGCAATACCTAAATCAGCATTGTGTTTTTTAACGGCCTCTTGTAGTGCCTCACAATGTGTCGCACCACACTCATGATTAATATTTAAGCCGTTAGGTTGCGCGCCTATTGTCACGACATCAGCGCCTAATTCGTGTAATACATGACCCGCTATGTGATAAGCGGCACCATGTGCGCAATCAACGACAATACGTAAATTGCGTAGATCAAGATGATAAGGGAAGGTGCTTTTACAGAATTCGATATAACGTCCCGTGGCATCTTGTAGGCGTTGTGCTCTGCCAAGCTGATCAGAAGGCATTGTTTTAATAGGAGAGCTTAGAGCCGATTCTATCTTGCGCTCTATTTCATCTGGAAGTTTGCACCCATCAGACGAAAAAAATTTGACGCCATTATCTTCAAAGGGATTATGTGACGCCGAGATAACAATGCCTGCTTGCAGGCGCAATGCGCGAATAAGATAAGCTACGGCAGGTGTCGGCATGGGGCCAGATAGAAGTACGTCCACGCCAGCGGCAGATAGCCCGGCTTCAAGGGCTGATTCCAACATATAGCCAGATACCCGTGTATCCTTACCAATTAATACGACAGGGCGCTCACCTTTTATGAGTTGCCAGTCAGAAGCAGCTAATACTCTGCCAGCAGAATAACCTAGGCGCAACATAAACTCAGGTGTAATGGGATACTTCCCAACGCGCCCTCGTATACCATCTGTTCCAAAATATTTTTTAGTCAATTTAGTAACTTGCCGCTAGTTAATGGGTGAATTGGTTATCTACAGCTATTTATGGAATCCATAATTCTTTATATGTTTTCATGGTGTAGTGCGTTATAAATTGCAAGCGCTTCTTTTGTGGCCTTAACATCATGCACACGTACGATTCTGGCACCTTTAATCACCGCTAGCAAGGCTGACGCAACACTTTCATAGGTGCGATGGTCTACTTTGTTACCTGTAATGGTACCTAACATGGATTTGCGCGACAATCCTGCCAATATTGGGATACCTAAATCTTTAAAGTGATCAAGATGGCGCAATAGTTCTAGATTATGTTGTAGCGTTTTCCCAAAGCCAAAACCAGGGTCTATGATTAAGCGTTGTTGAGAAATGCCTGCTGCTTTCGACGCGTTTATACGCTCTTGTAAAAAATCGTATACTTCCAAAACAATATTTGTATATTTAGGATTTTCTTGCATATTTTGTGGCGCACCTTGCATATGCATCAGGCAGATTGATACATGACCATGATTAGCAACAGCGCTCATTGCGCCGTGGGCGCGTAGCGCATTGACATCATTGACCATAGATGCGCCCACTGTTATTGCTTGTTGCATAACCTCAGGTTTGGAGGTGTCGATAGAAAGGGGAATATCCAATTCAGATAATGCTTCAAGTACTGGGATAGTGCGATTTAATTCTTCGTCAACACTAACAGATGTACTACCTGGGCGTGTTGATTCGCCGCCAATATCCAGTATATCGGCACCTTCGGCAATTAACGTCTTGGCATGTTTAATGGCATTTTCAGTTGAATGATAACGCCCTCCATCGGAAAAGGAATCTGGTGTTACATTGACAACGCCCATAATTAATGGTCTAGACGAAGAGGTAGTATGAGTTTTTAGTAATTGATGCACAAATAAGAAGTTGTATAAGTAGAATTGAATAACGGGATACGATTTGATGTATCGTATCCCGTTTTAGTGTGTCTTCTGAAACTTATTACTTTTAATCAGCGCTTTTTGCAACACCTCGTGAAGGGGGTGCTTCAGTTGGCGC
>JAOULU010000035.1 GCA_029881855.1 Nitrosomonas sp.
ATAGGGATTATGGCCGGTTTTGAAGTCTACTCGTAATGGCGTACCAGCAAGTTTGAAGGTTTCACGAAAAGTATTTTCCAAGTAACGCCTGTAAGTTTCTGACACATGCTCTAACATACTACCATGCACGATAATTAAAGGTGGATTCGAGCCCCCTTGATGGGCATAGCGCATTTTGGGGCGTGACATACCTCCCCGTGGTGGCGGATGTTTTTCAACAGCCGCTATCAATGCACGTGTTAACTTCGGTGTTGGCAGATCAACCATCGCTGCAGCATATGCCTGGTCAATAGACGGCAACAAGCCTTTCATTCCCGTACCCTTCAAGGCCGAAATATAATGTAATTTTGCAAAGCTAAGAAAAGACAGCTTACGTGTCAACTCACGTTTTATGGTATCTCGCTGATATGTATCCAACCCATCCCATTTATTAACCACCACCACAAGTGCCCGGCCAGTTTCAAGGATAAAACCTGCTATATGAGCATCCTGATCAGAGATTTCTGTTCTAGCATCTAATACCAAAACAACAACGTTGGCATCTTCTACAGTTTGCAATGTTTTTATCACTGAAAATTTCTCCACCGTTTCATTAACCCGGCCTCGCCGCCGCAAGCCTGCAGTATCTATTAACGTGTAATATTTACCTTTATGCTCAAAGTCAATATATATACTATCCCGCGTGGTGCCTGGCTCGTCAAAAGCTATAACGCGCTCTTCACCAAGCAATGTGTTGATGAGTGTAGATTTCCCCACATTTGGGCGGCCTACAATTGCTATTTTTGGGTGTTTGCTTTGCGTTTCTTCTTCTGCTTGCGGGAAATCATCTAACGCCAATTCCGCCAGTTCGTTAATGTTATCTCCATGCATAGCAGATACGGCACATGGATCTCCCAAACCTAACTCAAAAAATTCTGCAGTAACTACAGCAGTTGCCATGCCTTCCGTTTTATTTACGACCAACAATATATTCTGGCCTGATTTACGCAATTGCTCAGCAATAATCTTGTCTTGCGAAGTGACTCCTTGCCTACCATCCACAATAAATAACACTTTATCTGCTTCATCGATAGCTTGTAGTGTTTGTCTTGCCATGGCATGCATGATCCCTTCCTTAACAATCGGCTCAAAACCACCGGTATCCATTACCAGATATGACTTATCACCTACTCTACCATGTCCATAATGACGGTCTCTTGTTAACCCAGGAATATTTGCAACAATTGCGTCACGACTACGCGTCAGGCGATTAAATAAGGTAGATTTTCCGACATTAGGACGGCCAACTAAAACAAGTGTGGGTTTCATGGTTTATGCTGATATAGAAAAATGCAAAGCATCAGCTTTGGGGAAAGTAGTTGATATCATACCACCAACTGGTATTTTAGATGGAAAGGTGTCCCTCTGTGACAGTCTAAAAATTCGTATTGAATGCAAATACACCGCCGTCAATAGTTTGTACTGCAAACCCACCCTGTATTGATTTCGGTGCAGTCAATATTGCACTGCCATCGGTTTCAGCACGCGCCAGCACCGCACCATCATAATTTCTTAATAAACTGACAAAACCTTGGTCATCCCCTATAACAATATAGGGGCCACTAACTAACGGCGCAGATAAATTTTTGCTACCTAATCGACTTTGTTTCCACACACCAGCACCAGTTCTTTTATCATAAGCGGCCACAACGCCATTTTCTTCGCTGACATAAATATAATCTTTGTCCATTGCCAAGCCAGCACTACTTGATGATTCGCGTGTCCAAATTTGCACACCCTCAGTAATCGCAATACAAGCCACTCGACCATGATACGCAACTGCACAAACCATCTGCTCGTCAATGACTGGTGAACTGGTAATATCGGTCATTCTTTCAAGTTCGGTCACACCTCTTGGTTGGGATACGGTAGCTTCCCAACCAATATTACCGTTAAATAGGCTCATCGCAGCCATTTTCCCACCAGCAAAACCTGCAAATACTGCACCCTGAGATATAACAACACCTGCACCACTACGTACTGTTAACGAAGGTGTAGCACCTTGATAAACCCATTTACGTGAACCATCTATGGCATCTAGGCCAAATATACGACCATCAACCGTACGCACAACAACCATACTATTATTTGCTTGTGGGGGACTTAAAATTTCACTAGTAACTTGCGCTTTCCATAGTGCATGACCAAATTCATTATAGGCAAAGACTTCGCCTTTAAAGGTCCCCACCAAGACCATACCATCACCGACACCAACACCACCTGAAAATTTGTGTTTAGTTTTATTGTGCCAAATTTTTTCACCAGTAGTCGCATCAAAACGTATTAAACCACCATCTTCGTCTGCTGCGTATAGGGCATCATTGCTTAAGGCTAATGAAAACACAGCAATTACACTTTCACCTATGCTATTTTTCCACAGTAAAGGTATGCGTTCCAATGCTTGTAGTGCTAGTAACTCTTCCTCATCAATTTCTATTTCTTCTTCTTTGACAAACAGTTCGGAAATATTACGGCCAAATTCGTCTATCGTACGCAGACTAGGCAAATTACTACACCCTACTAACAAGTTAGCAATTATTATTACAGATAGAAGTAATCGCAAAGACACAACAAATTTCAATTCAGCAAAACACTTGACTAATCTTCATCACCCAAAGCATCCAGTTTCATTTGCACGATATTAAAATAAGTATTTCTTTTATTTAATCTATCTATCGCTGTTTGATAAGCTTGACGGGCCTCTTCAAATCTTTCTGCTGCAACTAAAACATCTCCCTTCAGATCAGCGTATAGCCCAGCATACGTGCCATTGTGATCCGTATTTAATTGTCGTAATGCATCATTGTAGTTGCCCTCATCCAGCAAAATTCCAGCCATGCGTAAACGGGCCAAATCGTGCATTTCTTTCTCATTGGCATTATCCAATATCCATTGCAAATTTTCTTTAGCACGCTTAGTATCGTTGGCTGCTATATTAGCTGCTGCTGCAATCAAAGCAGCACGAGGTGCGTATCCACTTGATGAAAAACCTTCTGTCAATAAATGTGCAGCATCATTGATCCTAGTAGGCTCATTAGTTGATTGCACTTGTTGCAGCAAGACATATAAATCTGCCGCCTGCTGGGCCTGAGTATTTTGGTAGTATTCCCAAATTTTGGTACCGCTGATAGTTACTACTAATGTAGTTAATATAATGGTTACTGCAGCACCAAATTTATCCCACCATGTTTTAAAACCATCTATTTTATCTTGCTCTTCAAGGTTATATGTAGCCATTATTTGTTCCTGATATTAGTTACCAACTTGATTACAACTTATTTTAAGTTTAAATTATTTGATTATATCAACCACTGCATTCAACTCTACACAGGCTTGATTAGAGTTCTCGCGCAGCGGTTTAATTGTTACTTGCTGCGCAAGTACTTCATCATCACCTATAATCAGTGCATAACGTGCACCACTGGCATCTGCTTTTTTCATTTGTGATTTAAAGCTTCCACCACCACAGTGTAAAATAGCTTTGAATCCTTCATTACGTAAAAATTCCGCCGTCTTCCATGCAAAGTCTATAACTGTTTCACCCTGGTGAACAATATAAACATCGGGTGTAGGCCGTGATACATCCTCACCACATTCCAACATTAATGCAAGCAAACGCTCTACACCCATAGCAAAGCCACATGCCGGAGCTGATTTACCCCCAATTTGTTCAATCAGCCCATCATAACGCCCACCTGCACAGACTGTACCTTGCGCGCCTAATCTGTCTGTCACCCATTCAAACACTGTGCGATTGTAATAATCTAGCCCTCGAACCAAACGCAAATTGATTTCATAATCAATCCCCCTGTTACGTAAGATCTGTTGTAAGGTTTCAAAGTGAGCACGGGATTCTTCGTCTAGATCATCAATCAGTTTTGGCGCACTGTTTATAATTTCCTGTAATTTTGGGTTTTTGCTATCTAGTATGCGTAAAGGGTTGGTATGCAAGCGCCGACGCGAATCTTCGTCTAACATTTCTTCATATTGCATGAAATACTTGATCAGGCGGGCACGATGTAATGCTCTTGATTCAGCGTTTCCCAATGTGCCAATTTCCAAGCGCAATCCTGTAATACCTAGCATCTGCCATAAACGCGCGCACATGATGATTAATTCAGCATCAATATCAGGGCCAACAAAACCCAGTGCCTCTACACCAACTTGATGAAATTGTCGGTAACGGCCTTTTTGCGGTCTTTCATGCCGAAACATTGGGCCTGAGTAATACAATCTTTGAGGGCTCGCATAAAGCAAATTATGTTCGACAACTGCTCGTACACAAGAAGCGGTGCCTTCTGGGCGTAGTGTTAAGCTATCATTGTTGAGATGATCGACAAACGTGTACATTTCTTTCTCAACAATGTCTGTAACCTCACCGATGGAGCGCACAAATAAGTCCGTTTGCTCCACAATTGGGGTGCGGATATTCCGATAACCATAAATGGCCAACCATTTACGAATGATTTGCTCAAAAAACTCCCAATGAAACGATTCTTCCGGCAGGATGTCATTCATCCCGCGAATTGCTCTAACCACTTTAGCCATTAGCTGATTTTTCTCGGATATTTCTCACTGACATATTTATCAACAATTTGGCGAAACTCATCGGCTATATTGTCACCTTTTAAGGTCACCATTTTCTCGCCGTCAACATAAACAGGTGCTACTGGATTCTCTCCCGAACCAGGTAAGCTAATACCAATATTGGCATGCTTACTCTCACCTGGTCCATTCACGACACACCCCATAACAGCCAATGACATATTTTCCACGCCATCATATTGTTCACGCCAGGTGACCATCTCATCACGCACATAACCTTGAATACTTTCTGCCAGCTCCTGAAAATAGGTGCTGGTCGTTCGACCACAACCTGGGCAAGCTGCAACCAAAGGTACAAATGCCCGTAGTCCCATTGTTTGCAATATTTCCTGAGCAACAATGACTTCTCTTGATCGAGAACCACCAGGTTCCGGTGTTAATGAAATACGAATTGTGTCACCAATACCTTCTTGTAATAATACCGCTAATGCCGCAGATGAAGCCACGATACCTTTAGAACCCATACCCGCCTCAGTAAGTCCTAAATGCAATGCATAATCACAACGCGCTGCCAAATCACGATACACAGCAATTAGATCCTGAACGCCACTGACTTTACATGATAAAACAATCTTATTACGATTTAGACCAATTTCCTCAGCCTTACTCGCACTTTCTAATGCAGATGTAATCAATGCTTCTCGCATGACATGATTCGCATCTTTTGGATCATTTGACTTGGCATTCTCATCCATAATACGAACCAACATATCTGCATCAAGACTGCCCCAGTTGACACCAATACGCACTGGTTTATCGTATTTACACGCGGTCTCTATTAAAGTTGCAAATTGCTCATCGCGTTTTTTCCCTTTACCAACATTTCCCGGGTTAATACGATATTTAGCAAGCGCTTTTGCACAATCTGGATAACTCGTCAGTAACTTGTGACCATTAAAATGAAAATCACCCACAAGTGGCACATGACAACCCATATCATCTAGCCGCGCACGTATACCAGCGACCTCTTTAGCTGCTTCAGTAGAATTTACCGTAATGCGCACTAATTCTGAACCCGCACGTGCAAGTTGTTCAATTTGTTCTACAGTCGCTTTTGCATCAACAGTGTCCGTATTAGTCATTGATTGCACAACTACAGGCGCACCACCACCAATCTGTAGTGAGCCAACTCGAACACCCACACTTGAACGTCGCTGTGAAGATAAATTATTTAAAGACATAAATTTTTATTCTATAAATCCAGTAAGTTATGAGCAGTGAGCTCCACAGAACCGCGGAACTTATTCTAATGTAAAGCGTGCTACACCATCTTCCTTATTCATATAGGGTTTTATTTCGATGGGTCGTTCATTATATGTGAGCGCAACACCCGAAGCATTGTGAACCACAACAAATAACGGGCGTTTCCCACTAATTGTTTGCTCACTTCCAGCAACTTTGAGTTGTTCAAAAATAGTTTTTCCGTCACCATCAGTAACGATGACTCTCGCCTCTGTTGTGAATCTAAAATGTAAGCTACCAAATGCATTTAGTGTTGATATTGTGTTCGGCGGCTTCAATTGATTATGACCAAACGGGGTAACTCCTGCATATTGACCTGTTGGCGCAGAAGATGATGATAGAGGTAAATCTAATTGTATCAACTCCTGACCGGTAGAATCCAGTTCTGCAGCAGAATTCCTACCTGCTTTCATACCCCAATCATTACTTGGATACACGAAATATACAATAAACGCTAAGACTATCAATCCCATAATAATAAAGATCAGTTTATTTCTACTTCTATCCTGGTCTGATGAGTAAGACATTTCTTCAATCTGAAAGGGGGTCCTCACGACAGGTGAAACGGCAGGCGATTGATCAGGCAAGCGTTGGAGAATTGGATCGGGATCCAGTTTAACTAGATTAGCATAGTTACGTATAAACCCACGTAAAAAAGTGCGCCCAGGCGGCAACCGATCAAAAGCATCTCTTTCAATTGCCTCAACTTGCTGGACAGAAAGCCGCAATTGGCGAGAAATATCATCAATACTCATACTTCTTTCTTCTCTCGCATTGCGTAAAACTTGACCAATATTAGGTAAGACGACTAATTCTCCTCCCGAATCTTTTGATAACTTATCTTCTGCTTCAGCCAACGCTCTCTTTTCAGTAGCGTCAGGTGGCAGTATATAATCTGCTATAAATTCATCAAGAGTAGACTCAGGCATCTGTGTGCTTTCATCACCAGATATTAGTAACGTTTCATCTGCCTCTGATTCAACATCAACATTTTTTATGTCAGAAGCTTCTGTTTCAATATGGATTAATTGATCGCTCTTATCTATCTTTTTAATATTCTTCATTATTTCAACCTGCCCTTGCGAAGAGCTATCGCTTCTTTAGAATCAGGAAAATGCTTTAATAACTGAAATCTATAACTTTCCTCAGCTAAATGATCCCCTAACGCACCTTCAATCTGAACCGCCAGCCATAAACTTTCGGGGGTCGGCCGTGAATGTTGCATGAAAGTAGTAAGTTTTGATTTAGCACTTGTTAAATCTCCATTTTTAAAATCTACCTCAATCAAACCATACACTGCAGTTGGGAAATTAGATTTTATCGACAATGCATGGCGAAAGAAAGCTAGGGCTTCGGTCCTGTTGTCACGCCTTAGCTCACAAATCCCAGCATTAGCATATGATCTCTCAGGCGTGTCGTACAATGGGTCTTTTAATGCTGTCATAAAATGATCAATTGCATCATCCATTTGATCTGGAAAACGTTCACACAAGAACCAGCCATAATTATTATTTATTTCTGGATCAGTTGGCGTATACCTCAGTGCTTTCTTAAAATTATTTCGCGCCTGCTGATTCTCATTTAATGACATATTAACCAAACCTAATACATTATAAGCGGGTGCATAATTAGGAATAGCTTTTAATGCCTTATCAACTTCTTCAATCGCCACCCTCATTTGCCCACGATAGTAATACTCAGCAGCAAGTTCGGTATGGATTCTAGCGCTTTCTTGATTACGGTTTGCTTGTTGTTCTTTTGTTAAATTCCCCTCAATGGGCTGTTGCACACAGCCACTGGCTATTAGCACAAGAAAAAACATAATAGATACAAACCGCATTTTTTTCATTTTACAGCCTCCATTGTTTTCCGCATTGTACGTCGTGTTTTATCTTTCACCAGTCCCGCCAGTTGTCCACAAGCGGCGGCAATATCATCTCCGCGTGTTTTACGTACTGTTGTAACCAGGCCTGCCTGCATTAAAACATCACGGAAAATACGTACTGACTCTGGCGATGAGCGCTTATAGCCAGATCCAGCAAAAACATTAAAAGGAATCAAGTTAAATTTACAGGGCGTATCTTTTACCAATTTAACCAGCTCTCGTGCATGTGTAACACTATCATTAACACCATCTAACATCACATATTCAAATGTAATGAAATCTCTTGGTGCTGCTTGCAAATAGCGTTGGCACGCAGCTAATAACTGCTTAATTGGGTATTTCTGATTAATCGGCACAAGCTGATCACGCAATGCATCATTAGGCGCATGAAGTGATACAGCTAGGGCAACAGGACAACGTTCCCGCAGGCGATCCATCGCAGGTATTAATCCCGAAGTACTGAGTGTTACACGCCTACGAGATAAACCATAGGCATGATCATCTAGCATTAAATCCAATGCCGTAACAACATTTTCAAAATTAGCCAATGGCTCACCCATACCCATCATAACAACATTAGTCACTGCACGACTAGATTGTGTTGTTAAATCATTAGCATCTGTTTTTTTTAAGGCATTATTAGCTAACAACAACTGCCCAATTATTTCGGCAACTGTTAAATTACGATTAAACCCTTGCTTGCCTGTAGAACAAAATGTACATGCTAATGCACAACCGACTTGGCTGGAAACACATAACGTACCACGATTGGCTTCTGGAATAAAAACAGTTTCAATACTATTGCCTGCTCCAACCGATAATAACCACTTACGTGTACCATCTTTAGCCGTATGATCACTAACAATTTGTGGTGGTTCTATGACGGCAAGCGTTGAAAGTTTCTCTCTCAATCCCTTCGCCAAATCACTCATCTCTACAAAATCTACTTTACCAAACTGATGAATCCAACGCAGCAGTTGCTTTGCACGAAATGGTTTTTCTCCCATTTCAATACAAAAATCGACTAATGCCTTTGCATCATAATTAAGCAAATTTGTGGTCACAGAAGCCTTTTGAGAAATAGTATGTTAACGCGAATGAATATCTAACGTTGGAAAAAAGCAAGCAATTTCAATTGCAGCTGTCTCTGGTGCATCAGAACCATGTACTGCATTAGCATCTATACTGTCTGCGAAATCAGCACGTATAGTACCTTTTTCTGCTTTCTGTGGATCAGTTGCTCCCATTAAATCACGATTCTTTGAAATGGCATTTTCACCTTCCAACACCTGGACAAGTACCGGCCCAGAAATCATAAATTTAACCAGATCATTAAAAAATGGACGCTCACGGTGTACCGCATAAAATTGTTCAGCTTGAGCCTGGGAAAGATGAATCATACGTGCGGCGATAATTTTTAATCCATTTGATTCGAAACGTGAATAAATCTCGCCAATAACATTTTTTGCAACTGCATCCGGTTTAATAATAGAAAATGTCCTTTCAACTGCCATCAAATACTCCAATAAATTAATAAATTAAAGGGGCATTTTACCAAAAAAAACTCATTCAATCTGAAAAAATAAACTGCATTACCTAAACAAAAAACCGACTCAATATATTTTACAAGAAAACGTCTTAACCCTATGAAGAAGCAATATAAACATCAGCCAGTTTTGAATCAATACACTGATAATATACCTAACTATGGCATTAAATTAATATGTGTTGTCAGAGTCGCTATTAACTTTTACATCAAGACCAGCATCTTTCCATCCTTCAAACCCATCTCGGTAATAAAATACGTTTGTCCACCCCCACTCGATAGCTCTTTTTGTTGCTATTGAACTACCCATGCAATGAATACCATTACAATAAAAGATAACCGCTTGGTCTTGCGCCACGATTTTTCGTAAATTATCAGGCGAAAAAACTTCATTCTTAACAGGCAAGTGAGATGCACCAGGTATATGACCATTATTAAAATCAACTGCTCCACGCACGTCAATTAGTGAGTGCCCTTTATTTATAAGAAACTTAGCTGTGTCTGTATTAATAGTACGTGCGCCCGTAATCTCTTCAGGCGCTAAATTATTAGCTTCTGCAAAACTCGGAATCTGCAACAATGAAAACATAAAAAATGCTATTAGATATAAACCTTTCTTCATAGTATAAATAACCCACAAACTCATTAATTGAGTTGCCGAATTACTGTGCAGTAAATATTAATTTGTTAATAAAAAATATAATGAATTCTATAACACTATTCCATTAATCTAAAATTAATTACCATACCTTAACGTTGCGACGGATGTGGACGAAAATATTGCTTGTTATTGTAGAAGACACTATTGCAATTATCACTTGACCAAGTTGGATAGCCAA
>JAOULU010000293.1 GCA_029881855.1 Nitrosomonas sp.
TAATTCTTCGTCACTACAATTTCTACAACCACCCATTTCAAGCATTACATCTTTATAGCCTTCTTTGACATTCTGCATGAGCTTTTTCATACCTTTTTGAGAACGAATTTCCCACTCAATATCATCAGCTAACGGCTCACCCTGGGTCGTTCTATCATGACAAGTTTTACAGGCATAATCATAAACTTCTTTTCCAGTACGTACCGAACCATTATATTCTGGCGCTGGTTTATAGCGCTCCTGTACGTAACCAATTGTCCCTACAGACTAAGCCATCACATTTGTTATACTAAATAAAAAAGTGTTGCTACTAAAAGTATTCACTTTTTCTTCATATCCAATCTATCAACACCAAGGTTCTTTCTCTACAATATTCATTGATTTAGCCAGAGCTTCTCACGTCTTAATGCGTTAAAGTGAAGTCGATCATGTGATCGTGATACCGCAACTGCCCAATGCTTCGCCTGGGTTGTTACGCGCCAAATACATAGCATAATGATGGTTCCAGAAGCCTTCCGTCAGATGTTGAGCGTATAACTTAGTTGGCTGTAATTCGTTATAACGTTAATGACGATTTTGATCCGGCTGTGGATTTAAAGAAGCAGGATCAACCTCCGCCATCGCCGGTGGAAAATAAAGTGGCTCAGTATACGACTAAACTGCAGGGCTATTTGGCTCAGTTTCCGGACCCCTTATCCCTTCCGGTCGACATAACTGCGCTTGTTCTATCTCCGCGACACCAAAAATAGATAATTCCACACAGCTAATTGGTTGTCAGCATCACACAAAAAAATCTCCAAGGTTATTGCAGAGATATTTTCAAAATATCTTCTTATCTTTATTAAGCTTAAGAAACAATATATGAAAGACTAACAGAACTATGCGACTTTAGTCGCAACAAGAGATTTTAATCATTTGGATTAAAGCAGACCACTTTATTTTGTCTTTTCATTTATTATTTCATAGACATAATAAACTTAACTATTTTTCTTAGCGATTAAGCCCCAACCCTATTAAATAACGTATCCACATAATTAATGCGCGTTTATTCTAATACAATTCACAACCTATGTAATATTCCCCTTAAATGTTCATGTTTTACAAAAATATATATTTTATAAGCCTGTTAATTACAGATATTTGGCCTCAAATCATCCCATCCTTTTATAAGAATTTTATTTTTCACTTACAGATGCATTATTACTTTGCGACACCGAACATCAACCACTTGAATTAATGGGTTTTATTCTTAATTTTTAACAAAAATATAACTTGCTAAAATTAACTTAAAAAAAAGCTTGATTCTGCCGAAATCAAGACTATAATGCGGGCAAATTAAACACTCAAAAACAGGATATTTAAAATGCTTACAATAAAAAGCTTTTCTGCACCTGCTGATCTTGTTAACACGCACATTCCCGTAACGTAGCCATTCTTTAAGGAGAAACTCATGCTCGTTCCAATTTCCTCCGCTACTCTGCGGAAAAATACGCCCCCTGAAGCTCTATTTGATTCTCATCCAGAAATTAGTCTTAATTTCAAGCATATTCAAAAACAATTGTTGAATGGTTATGACAGACCATTCTTGTTTGTTGACAGTAGCATTATTCGACTAAAAACCCGTCGTTTTAAAGCTGCTATGCCACGTGTCCATCCTCACTATGCCGTTAAAGCCAATTCTGATCGCAGAGTATTAAAAACTCTAGTCGAAGAAGGAGCGAGTTTCGAGATTGCCTCAATTGCGGAACTTGATATGTTACTTGAGCTCGGTGTTCCTGCTGCCGAGGTGTTTTATAGTAATCCTATTAAATCTAGACCTTATATTGAATACGCCGCTTCTAAGGGTGTTGAATGGTATGTTCTAGACAGTATTGAGGAATTGCGTAAGATTGTTAGCGTTAAGGCGGATGCCAAAATGTACTTGCGCATCGAAACGCCGAATATCGGGAGTGATTGGCCATTAGCAGGAAAATTTGGCACACATCTCGCTGATATAAATGAAATCATAACTGAAGCTGCCCTACTTAATGCCGATCTTGCAGGCGTGACATTTCATGTTGGTTCTCAATGCCGTAATCCACAAAATTGGCGTATTGGTATTGAGCGATCCATAAAAGTATTTGCCGATATGCGTGCTGCTGGCCTCAATCCGCGTTTATTGAATATTGGTGGCGGCTATCCCGTTCGTCATACCAAACCCATTCCTTCCATTGAAGTCATCGCTGAAGTCGTCAACAAGGCTATTTCCGGATTACCTGAAAATATCCACATCATTGCTGAGCCAGGCCGTTATCTGGTTTCTGATTCCGCTTATTTTGTTTGCCGTGTTGTTGGCACTGCCACACGTAATGGGAAACGCTGGATGTACTGGGATGCAGGGATGTTTGGCGGTATTATCGAAGTAGCTGAAGGCTTACACTATGAAATTATTACTGATCGTAAGGGCAACAATATTTCTTGGTCAATTGCCGGACCAACTTGCGACTCCGTGGATATTTTGATGAAAAACGCGTTATTGCCACATGATATTCA
>JAOULU010000294.1 GCA_029881855.1 Nitrosomonas sp.
CTGCATGCATTCGTCAAAGGAAAGTCGCCGGTCCAGTATTTCCTCCGAATGCGCAATCTTTCCACAACCGCCACAAGCCAGATTACAACGAAATAACGGCTCCAACATCAGCACAAGCGGATATTTTTTAACTCCTTTCAGCTTTTGCTTGATTAAATAACTACCAACTGCTATCTGTTGACGTATAGGTACGCCCATGAGTTAACCCTCCAAAAGTTCTTAGTAGCCAAATAAGATCATAGTTAATGACCACGCTAATATTCTTTGCATATAAACCTTTGATCAAAGTTTTATAGACAAAAAACATAGTGTATTTACTACAGTGCGATAATCTATAATGACTGAGCCAAGCATACTTAATATACGCTTGGCTCATAACAACTAATCAAAAAACAGTATAACTTAATAATCTACACCGAGTGCTCGTAATGTTTCTTTTGTAAATTCACCAGCAGCAATATTATTCTGTTGCTGAAAGCTTTCAAGTGCCGCCAATGTTCTTGGGCCGCTAATACCATCGACCGGTCCTGGATTAAAGCCAGCATCTACAAGTGCTTGCTGAACACCCTGAATAATTTCAGGCGTTACCGTTACCACTTCAGTCGCATCGTCACCCATGGCGAGTGTCTCAGTCTCTTCAATCGTCGCTTGTGTTTCGCTTTCGGTCTGCACTTCGATTTCATCTACTTCAACTTGAGTTGAATCAATACTCACATCAACGGCTTCACTCATGGCCTCACCAGCCTGGTCAATTTCCTCACCTACCGCCTCGATTGCCTCATCTGTTGTTTCTGAAGCAGACTCAAGCATATCATTAAAGGGATCCGATTCATCTAAATAACCAACACTATCGTTGTCATCAATCGTATCCATTCCTTCTAAGCCTTCTAGACCTTCCATACCATAATCTTCTGAATCTTCTATGGCAGGGATAGGTTCTCCTAAGGTTTCTTCAATTGGCATGGGCGCAACCATTCCCTCACTTTGATTTACTGTTTCTTCCGGTTCCTCACCACATCCTGACAACAATCCTGCTGCTATTAAAAGAACGGTCCCTGCTGCCAGCGTACTAATTTTACTTGATTTCATTGATAACCTCCGTAAGTATGTAAACAAAGTAATTAAGCGCGAAAATCCATAGACATACTACCCATACCCTAATGATAAATCTAAATTCAAATAATATTTTACTTAATTAACAATAGAATTGCGCCTAATATTTTTTAACTCGTCTGATAGACTAAACCGTTCCAACACACACATGAGATAATTTAACGATTCCACACATACGCTATTTATAACTAATAAATATAATGTTAAAAACGACTTATGAATAAATTGGGCATTTAAACAGACAGTTCTGAGCACACCTGACACCCACAATTGTATTTAAGTATTTTTCTTTACAAATAGCCTACATGTGTTGTATTTTTCTGACACTTAGTAGTTATATCAAAAACGATTTATGTAATGCACCCCCATCTGCTACACCCTCACGCAAAGCATTTAGTTTTAATCGGCGGTGGCCACAGTCATGTTATTGTTATCAAACAATTGGGCATGAATCCACTGCCTGAGATCAGAATCACACTCATCAGTGAAAACACTTACACGCCTTATTCTGGAATGCTGCCTGGACTGATTGCTGGTCATTACAACTTTGATGATTGCCACATCGACTTGCGAAAGCTTTGTCAATGGGCTGGCATTCGTTTTATTTGCAACACGGTTAAGCGCCTGGATCCCGAAGAAAAAAAAATAATCTGTCATCAGTACCCATCTCTCAGTTACGACTTACTATCAATTAATACTGGTTCACAACCTAGGCTCCATACCATAAATGGTGCCCTTCAGTATGGCCATGCTGTTAAGCCAGTAAAAGATTTTCTTAGTCAATGGCAACAATGGCTAAAATCATCGGCCGCAACAAGCAAAACCAACCAGATCCTTATGGTTGGTGGCGGGGCTGCCGGCGTTGAGGTACTACTGGCCATGCACTATCACATACATAGCACTAGCAAAATCCGCTCAAACTTTACCTTGATTTGTTCAGATAAAAATATTTTGTCAACGCATAACAAACGCGTTCAAGATTTTTTTTTACAACATCTCAACCGATTGGGTATAAAAATAATCACCAATCAAAAAGTAACCGCTATCACTGCGCATCAGGTATTACTCACTGACTGCCAAATATTGGATGCAGATTTTGTTACTCTGGCAATTGACGCAGGCGCGCAATCATGGCTGACCGAGAGTGGCGTACAATGTGATAACAAGGGCTTCATTCAAGTAGACAAATACCTACGCAGCATCTCCCACCCCGATATCTTCGCTGTCGGTGACAGCGCTGCTTTCACGCCATCGCCATTACCTAAAGCTGGTGTATATGCGGTAAGGCAAGGACCCATTCTGACAAGGAATCTTATCGCCACACTAAAAAAACATGCTTTGCGGCCCTTTAAACCGCAACATCGTTTTCTTAGCTTATTGGCTACGGGTAAGCGTCATGCCGTTGCCTCACGCGG
>JAOULU010000295.1 GCA_029881855.1 Nitrosomonas sp.
CTTTAATTTTGGCAGAGAGTTTATTGATCGAGTTAATTCCGTCCTGACGGTCATGGATCTGCCTGAGTTCAAGGCGTAGCCGCTCGACCAGGGCTTCCATACCAATCACGTCATAATCAGGCAAGCTCTGCATAATTGATGCAGCCTTATTGAAAAAACCAAGTACCTGCTGATTGGAGGGTTCTTTTCCATCAAACAAATTACGACTCAGTTGTTTAATGGTTTGAGTACTATTTTTATTATGGATAATATCGTCTGCTGTTGTAGCCATGCTCTAATCTCCTTGCCTCAAGACTGCAACAATAGTTGCATGCCATTTGGGTGTCAATATAAATATAATATGAAGACGGGCAGGGCCTTAGCCCCACCCTGTCATATTTAGTAGCGAAAGAACAACAGTTGCCGCGTGTTCTTCCACTCAGGTAAGCCAACCTTGCCTTGCCATTGCTGTGGGACTCGAACAGTTCCGAACAGGGTATCCCAGAATGTGATGGTGCCGTAATTCCAACGGTGTAACGCATACTGGTGATGAATGAGATGTTGTTCTGGAAGTTGAATAAAATAACCAAGCCAGCGCAAGCACTTTGGAGAATGAAGATTCGAATGATGAAAAATTTCTAACATCGACTCAACAATCAATACGCCAATGATAACTTCCGCACTCGCGCCGATCAGTTTACCGACTAGAAGTACAACCAGGGAATCGATTACGATTTCAAGTGGATGGCGCCAGAAAGTAACACGCGTATCCATATGCGCTGGAGAGTGATGCATATAGTGTAGATAACGCCACAACAAGGGCATGCTGTGACGAAGTCTGTGATACCAGTAAGCAATAAACGAATATAAAAGATATGTAAGCATGACCTGCTTCCATAATGATAAGGTGCTCAAGCCGTCCCACAACTCGGGTACAATGGGCCAGATTAATAACAGGCCACCGAGCCAAAATGTGGCGAATATTATTATTCCAGTCCAATGATAAAACCACTGCCGCATAACTGGAAAGTGCCGAGCAGGTTTAAGCCGCTCCATAAGAAATAATCCAATAAAAAAAATAAACTCAAGCATGCTTAGTTCAAACATAATGCTAACTCCTGTTTTGTTAAGAGGAGTTATAAGCATAATAATTGGAAGTGAACTGTAATCTCAGAACAGCAGATGTTGCTAAAATATTTATCTAAAGTTTTTGAAACCTGTAAAAATTAGGTATGGCAGGCAGGATAATTTATATGTTTTTAGTATTAAATCGCAGTATTGGTGAGAAATAAATCGATGCGTCTTTTGTGCTATTTAAATAAATTCTTTAATTTATCTTTTGCTTTATTTTTCAGTTCATTGTTTTTTGACTTTGATCTGGACTTGAAATCATTAATCTTGTTTTGAATTGCTGCGATTTTACGATCCAATTGCTGTTTTTTGTCGGCAATATCCTTTTCAACCGATTGTTTGAAGCCGTTATATTTTTTCTCTGCCTGTTCAATGGGCGCCTTAACAGATTTTTCCAGTTTTGTTTTTAGTTCCTGTTTGAATTTGGCTGTTTCTTGCTTGAACTGAGCCTTCATGTTTCCCTTGATACGGTCGTCAATGTCCGAACTAATTCTTGTGGAATAATCATCAAGTGTACCACTTATTTTGCCATTGATTTTGAAGTCGCGCGTTTTGTTGATTGCGCCGAGGAACAGACGCGCCATGTCATTACCGCTGGCTGTATTGTTGTAGGCAATGGAATGGACATGGACCGTGCCGTTGGCTCTTAGTTGTTTGCCTTCTCGACCTGCGATGACTATTGTGTCTGATCTGGCTTTTTTAAGAACAATACGCATATCGTTGCTATCAACCAGCTTGTGGTTATCTAGTTGGTAATTGCGCATTTTAAAGTTTAGCGTGTCGACAGGTATTGTTTTCATACGGTTGAATGAGCCGGTTAATAACAATGACATGCCATTCGCCATTTCAGTGCCGCTGAATTTTAAGGTGGTTGGCTTACCGGTAATCTGTTGTTCTGAGGCGACATCCAGTATTGTTCCTTTAAAGGCGCCTTGTGGCAGGTTTACCGTCGCGCGTATCGTTTTAATCAGGAAGTCTGGAGTTGGATTTTTCTCATGGAAACGAACATTAATCCCTTTGCTGCGTTGCTGTTTTGCTTCTTCCTCATCCTCAAGATTAATATGTTCCAGATAAGGTTCTAATTTTTTATACCAGTCGATTGCTATGCGAGTGATTTCTTTTGCCTTGTCGCCAAATACCAGGTGACTAATATTGCCAACGCCGGTTTCGGTGAGTGAGTATTTGTTCAACAGGCGATGATATTCTTCAGATGGCGAATTTTTTAGTGCCTTGAGCTGGCTGTTTAATTGTTTAAAGTCGGTGCTAACCTGTTTCTTTGTTTGGTCAATTTGATTAATGTCGCTATTGATATCCTGTTTTAGCGTTTTAAGTTCTTTTAATGCGATCGCAATCTGAGTGATATCTTTTGTGTTCGTGTTTTTTATTTTGTTGAATCGTTGTTCATGCGAGTC
>JAOULU010000076.1 GCA_029881855.1 Nitrosomonas sp.
ATGCATTAATACCGTAAAATATCATTTTAACCTAAAAGGATGTTGCTTTCTATCATGTCTACAGAACAGAATCACGATTACAACCGCTACATGTGTCTAATTTGTGGCTATATTTATGACGAAGCCACGGGTTCACCCGAAGAAGGCATAGAACCCGGAACGCGCTGGGAAGACGTTCCCATTAACTGGACTTGTCCAGAATGTGGTGCACGTAAAGAAGATTTTGAAATGGTGAAAATATAAATGCGTATTCTGCATACTATGTTAAGAGTTGGCGATCTTGAAAAATCGTTGTTATTTTATACTCAAGTGTTGGGCATGAAACTTTTACGTCGTAAAGATTATCCTGATGGAAAATTCACACTAGCATTTGTAGGCTACCAAGATGAAGCCAATGGTACCGTTCTAGAACTAACTCACAACTGGGACACTTCTGAATATGATCTGGGTCAAGGGTTTGGACATATCGCTATTGAAGTAGAAAACGCTTACCAAGCTTGCGAAGAAACCAAAAGGTTAGGTGGAAATGTGACACGTGAAGCCGGCCCCATGAAACATGGTACGACAGTAATAGCTTTTGTTGAAGATCCTGATGGTTATAAAATAGAGTTTATTCAGAAAAAAACCGCCTAAGTTTTAATACCTTTAAAGGCCGCCATTATTTTCATTCTACCCATGCAGCAAAAAAATTGTCGGCACTTTATTTATATCAGGTAATTTTTTTTTCCAGATTTTAATTGACTGTGTGGTTATTTTTTCACTAGCACCCGTGATATGACTTGCAACACATAAATCAGTACTGTCTCGACAAGCTTCAATCAATTGCACTAACAATTTCTGGTTGCGATAAGGTGTTTCTATAAAGATTTGTGTTTGGTCTTTATCAATTGATAACTGCTCTAATTCAATTATTTTGTGTGTTCGGACTTCGTTTTCAATGGGCAAATAACCATTAAAAGAAAAACGCTGACCATTTAAACCTGAAGCCATCAGCGCCAGCAAAATGGATGACGGACCCACAAACGGCACAACAGAAATATTTTTTCTATGCGCCAATCGTACCAACCCAGCACCAGGATCTGCTACTGCCGGACATCCAGATTCCGAAAGAAGCCCAACATCGTGTCCTTCCAATAACGGCTCAAGTAATGACGGTAATTCTTTAGCATGCGTATGCTCATTTAATACTTGCATATTGATCTGCTGTAATGGCAACGTACAGCCGACCTGTTTTAGAAACTGCCGTGCTGTTTTTGGATGCTCAACAATATAATGCGATATCACTGCTATGCGCTGTAACACAGCACCTGGTATGACCCATTCGAAATTATCTCTACTGAGTGGCGTAGGGATCAAATAAAGTGTGCCAATCATCATTTAGCCAAATAATATATAGTGCTAATTAATGAATAACCCTGGGCACACTCAATACAAATTCAGGAATCGCCACATCAAAGTGGAATCCATCTTCCCCAGCCATCTGGTAGCTTCCTTTCATCGAGCCCACCAATGATGAGATAACTGTTCCACTGGTATATTCAAAACTGTCTCCGGGTCTCAGTAATGGCTGCTCACCAACCACACCCAAACCACGTACTTCTTGAACACTACCATCTCCATTATTAATAATCCAATGACGACTGATTAATTGGCTAGCGACAGTACCATGATTTTCAATGGTAATTGTATAAGCAAACACATGCCGATCTTCATCTTCAGAGGACTGATCTGGTAGATACGCAGCACGAATACTGACATCAATTTCATATTTCTTATTTTCTGACATATGTTAATTGCACACTATTTTTAAAATAGTTTCAAGAGGTCAAGCGATTTTCTAGAAAAAAGACATTAAATCTACCCATCTCGCTATGACAAGCAATGCTATGTGCATGTGTGACAAAACTCACTGACAATTTGGGACACAACAACCCAGAATAACTAACTGTAATAACGGTATGTTTAAACTGCTCCCAATTTTGCTCTTAATTATCGACCAGATCCGTATATTTTATCATTTTACTGCGAAGTTGAAATCACCATGACAAATCTAAATCAAACACGCGTTTTATCTGTGTCAAACAACGAAAATTATTCCACCGAGTTCATGAATTTATTGAAATCACTTGGGCTCTATGAATGTGCTACTGTTAGTTGGACTAACGCTTCGATTCAGTTAATAAAAAAAATTTGATGTCATTGTTGCTGATTTCATTCTCGGCATTCCACCATCACCACCTACCCAGGAATTACTCGAGGAGTGCTGGCGACAAGATATTCCATTAGTTGCATTGCTATCAGACGGGACCCCAAAAAAGGCTATCGTGTTTCAAATAGGATTTAGGGACTACATCAGTTATCCCTACATATCAGCCGAAATAAGAATTCGATTAGGCTATATTAACACCTCACAACCAACACAAGACAAGCAACTTACATCAAAAAAAATTGATCCTGCTGTTAAACAAAGTTTTTTACAGGCAATAAATCTATCTGAGCCGGAAGTAAAACTTGTGACAGCGACTTGCGCATTCTTACTTGAGGACATTTCCATACATCGTGATATAAACAGTTTGGCTCACCAGATGGGTACCAACCGCAACTTTCTTGCTCACGCTTTTAAACATACCCTTGGCAAAGGAGTATATGAATGGCTACGAGAGCAAAGAATGATGACTGCCATTGAATTGCTAACTGTCACCAACATTTCAATTCAGGAAATAAGCTTTAATGTAGGTTACGAAGACCCTGCTAATTTCTCCACTTCATTCAAACAGATGATTGGACTACCACCTAGCTTTTACCGCCAAATAATGAGGAAATCAAAACTATAAGTGATGCTATCAAAGGTATGTTTTGCTGAGAAAAATATAATTATTACCGTAAGCAAATATGTTGCTTGCGGGGTCTCTCAAGCAATCACTGAAAAAGTGATGCTACGTATGAGTAAGCCTCTTTAGAAAAATTTATTTCATCGAAAAAGGAGCATTATCATGGCACTCTATATTTTTGAAAGAAGTATTGGCAATCTGAGTGAAAACAAAGTAAAGCAGATCATACGTAAAGCTGGTTTGAATACGAAGAAACCAAACGATTATAACCCCGGGGACTACGAATATGAGGAAAGCTCAACAAAAGAAGTACATGCATGCGGCCCAGGTACAATGAAAGTCAACACACTCGAAAAGGCTGCAAAAGATCTTAAGATCGGGGGGGTAACAGTCAGTCACTTAGATGATGCTTTAGATATTCTTGATAACAGCTTGGCAGGAATTTCCCGCAGTGCAGACAATCCCCTTGGCGCCACTAATTACGGAGTAAGGATTGTTATGTCCCAAGAAACGGTTGAAAAACTTTCGAATGGCAATTATTCACTCTTTGGCTTCAAGGCTGTTCAAACGAAAGTTAGCGGTGGCGCACCATTGGTCTGGTTTAAGTCTAACGATTTTGGCTTATCCACCGATGTTTCCTGGGAGATTCAATATGAGGCCTATACTTCACGCACGTCGATAGTTCCTAATGGTCGGATAACAGGACTAAACTCCTATTCGGCCAATCTTGGTCAACGGCTGGAAGTAGATAAACCTCAGGGAACTGGATCTGTGAAAACCGGCACACCAGGTAATATTTCAGTTGAAAACTTGACAAATACGGAAATGACCTGTGGTATATCCGAAGTTGTCGAAGGTAAATCCGAGCCACTTTGCGCCTTCCCGCTTTATGGTAACGGACTTGATGCAATGGTGCCGATTCAAAAAGTCATGTTCACATTTTCAACCGAAACGGTAGATACGGGCACAGTCATCGAGAAAGCCTATAGCCAGAGTATTTTAATCGATCTGACCTCCGCAACTAATCGCGAAGTTTTCTACGACATCAATGATGGTTGGGATTGGGGCGGATTCAACTGGGGTCAGAGCATTCGACCCTCACAAAATGTTGGGCCTATATTAATTGAGGATGTGACAAGTTTTGCAAAGAATGCTGTTACTATGCTCGGTTAGACGCCACATTAGTGTCAGATTGGCGAACTTGCGACTATTTCCTTCGGTAATTAAGGTGTAGCAGACACGCCAAACATTTCTCCTTCGCACGAACGCCGTGCGGTTCATCCAGCAGGATTGCAACGTTACCCAACGGATGAACCGCACGGCCAAAACGATCCGCATATTCAATTTAAAAATGTTTTGGTATAAAAATGGTCGCAACCAACTACCAAGTTGATATTTCGTTACACTCAGACACCGTTAGTTTACTCATTGATGGAGGCTATTTTCTCTATACAATGTTCGCCATTGAAATGACCAATGGAACAGCACGTCCGACAATCTGGTCTCGCACACAAAACATAATGGGGAAAATGACGGTTGAATGGCCTGCTGCCGTATCAGCCTACACTTCCTCTAGCAACATCGCCAGCGGCAGAACGATCCGTATAGGATATGAGACTAAGGTCAGCAACGGCCAGATTTTCGAAGTGACGGCTGGCGGCGGGGGGCGGGTAAAGATTGATGGGGCTAAATTACAAATAACCGTGACTAATACGACCAATACCCAATTTACATCCGGATTTGCAAGACCATACGCAGAAGAGTTTATCCCAATCTATGCTGTTCCACTTTATGGCAATCAAACAAATGTTGCATCAGTGTCACCCCAAATATTACTTCTTTTTACAACCAAGAGACTTGAACCTGGAACTGTAGTTGAAAATTTCGTCCAGAAACCTGCAATTCAAGCGGCATATAGCCCTTCTCTTCTTGTAAACGTGACAGATAGAGAGACAAGGCAAGTAGCCTACGATATAAATACTGGTTGGAGCTGGGGCGACTATTCTTGGGCCCAAATAATTCCTACTAACGCTAATCTAGTAAAATTACTGATAAAAAGCTAATAAATGTAAAAAAGTTGACTTCACGCGTGTCCATAAAAAAATATCAGGTTCCGAATCAAGAATAGTTTTTGCAATTTCAAATACAAAAATAAATAAGCATTTTTTCATCTAGAAAAAAGTAACCATAACAACATAACCATCACTGCCTATCTTCCTAATACACAATTAATTATCATTTCAGTTAAAATAGCGCCTTTGATAATAAAGGGGTCTCACATGAAGTACCAAATTGCTCCAAGTATTCTCTCAGCAAACTTCGCAAAACTGGGCGAGGAAATCACAGCCGTTATTGATTCCGGTGCTGATATTGTTCATTTTGATGTGATGGACAATCACTATGTGCCTAATCTAACAATTGGACCATTAGTCTGTGAAGCGATCCGTCCGGTAACTGATGCAGTAATTGATGTTCATTTAATGGTTGAGCCGGTTGATCGTATCATTCCTGATTTCGCTAAAGCAGGTGCTAATATTATTTCATTTCACCCAGAAGCATCTAACCATATTGACCGAACTATTGGTTTGATCAAAGAACAAGGCTGCAAGGCTGGCATGGTTTTTAATCCAGCCACCCCTCTAAGTTATTTGGACCATGTTTTAGATAAATTGGATTTAGTGCTTATTATGTCTGTTAATCCGGGATTTGGTGGACAAGCATTTATCCCTGAAGCACTTAACAAACTAGCAGCTGTACGCAAGCGTATTGATGCCAGTGGAAATGACATTATGTTAGAAATTGATGGTGGCGTAAAAGTCGACAATATTGCTGACATTGCTCGTGCAGGTGCAGACACTTTTGTTGCCGGATCCGCTATTTATAATGCGGGTAAAGATAGCGATCCACACCGCTATGATTCTGTGCTTTCTGCCTTACGTGCAGAGTTAGCAAAAGTATAAATATTGTTAAAAAATAACATAAACAAATGAACGATCAATTTTTTACTTACGCGCAATCTACAAAGCAACGTATAGAATTTCCATTACCAGTTAAAGTGGTCATGATTGATTTAGACGGTACTTTATTGGATACAGCTGATGACCTTGCTTTGGCTGCCAACTTGATGTTGCGTGATTTAGACTTGCCTGAGCACTCCACAGATACGATAAAAGCCTATATAGGCAAGGGTATTGAGCGATTAGTAAAGCGCACATTAACGGGACAGTTAGATGGCGAACCTAATGCCTCCTTATTAGCTAAAGCATTACCTATTTACAATAAGCACTATGCAGAGTGCCTCAGTGTTAATACACGCCCCTACCCAGGTGTCGTACATGGCGTAGAACTGCTGTTATCATCCGGGTTTAAATTGGCTTGCATCACCAATAAATCAGAAGCCTTTACATTGCCTTTACTGCGTGCCACAAAGCTGTTTGATCATTTCGAGATTGTTTTATCAGGAGACAGTCTACCTGCAAAAAAACCTGATCCAATGCCATTGATTCATATTTGTGACCACTTCAAAGCCCCGTACAGCGAGGCTTTACTGATCGGTGACTCACTCAATGATGCCATTGCTGCGCGTGCAGCAGGTTGTCATGTTTTTTGTGTGCCCTATGGATACAATGAAGGTCGAGATGTGCATGATTTAGATTGTGATGCTATCGTAAACACAATTGAAGATGCATCTAAATTAATTACCAATCTAAATTAATTCGCAAATGGATATCAAAGAAATAGTATTAAGTGCTTACAACATTACCGACCGTCATGCATAAATACACTTTGATTATCCTTCCACTTTCTAATGATCGCAATGGAAAATCGAAATGACAGAGAATGAATTTAATCAACTTGCACAGCAAGGATTCAACCGTATTCCTGTCATACTTGAAACATTTGCTGATCTTGATACGCCACTTTCCATTTACCTTAAACTCGCTAACACACCCTATTCTTACCTTTTAGAATCGGTCCAAGGGGGCGAGCGTTTTGGGCGCTATTCCTATATCGGATTACCCGCACAAACACGTCTTGAAGCGCGTGGCAATAAAATCAAGATCATCAATAATAAGGATGTTATCGAAAAAGAAGTTGAAGACACATTGGCCTTTATCGAGTCCTACAAGACGCAGTTTAGAGCAGCGCCATATCCTAGGCTACCGCGTTTTTGTGGCGGATTGGTAGGATACTTTTCTTATGACACTGTGCGCTACATAGAACACAGACTAACAGGTCATGCACAACCCGATTCCTTAGACACACCAGATATACTGTTATTACTGTCCGAAGAACTTGCTGTCGTTGATAATCTATCCGGTAAATTAAATCTTATTACTTATGTCGATCCGGCAGTTGACAATGCCTATCGGAAAGGTAAAGCACGCTTAAAAACATTACTCGCAAAGTTACGTCAATCCATAGAAATCCCAATTGAACAAGCCGTTAATTCTGTCGAGGCAATTTCGGAATTTTCAGAAACTGATTTTAAATCAGCCGTAGAACGTGCAAAGCGCTATATTTATGATGGCGATATCATGCAAGTAGTTTTATCCCAGCGCACAACTAAACCCTTTAACGCATCCCCACTCGCTTTATATCGTGCATTACGCAGCCTAAATCCTTCCCCTTACATGTTCTTTTATCATTTTGAGAACTTTTATGTGGTCGGTGCTTCACCAGAAATCCTAGTCCGGCTTGAAGATG